>JALGTV010000030.1 GCA_029821215.1 Candidatus Zipacnadia bacterium
AACTTGCGATTGGCGCCGATCAGGTCGGCCAGGACGCCGAAAATGGCTATCTGGAAGCCTAATAGCATCAGTATTGCCGCCAGGATCAAGGATTGGATGTGGCCGCTGCCCTGGCCGGCCAGGTAGTAATACAAGAAGCGGGCAGCCAGGCCAAAGCCAGGCAAAAACAGTACCAATCCAATTATACTAAAAAACCGTAGCGGGCGGTAGAGGGCATAGATGCGAAAGATGGTCTTCACCGACTGCCAAATGTAGGCGGAGACGCTGGTAAACAGCCGCGACTGGCGAGCCTGGGGATTGGTTTGTATCGGGACCTGGGCGACAGTCAAGTTGGTGCGACCGGCCTGAATCAGGGTCTCCAAGGTGTAAGTGAAGTCCGAGATCACACTAAGCCGCATCGCCGCCTCGCGGGAGTAGGCGCGGAAACCGCTGGTGGTATCGGCGATGTCGGTTCCCGAGACCTTCCTGACTACCCAGGAGCCCAGCCGCTGGAGCTTCTTTTTGGCCCAGGAGAACTCCCGGATATCTTCAATGGGCCGGATGCCGACCACAATGTCGGCCTGCTGGTTTAAGATGGGGGCGATTAGCTCAGGAATGCACTGGCCCTGGTACTGGTTATCGGCGTCGGTGTGGACAACGATGTCAGCGCCGCGCCGCACCGCGGCCTCCAGACCAGCAGAGAAGGCGGCGGCGAGGCCCTTATTGGTGGGAAAACTGATGATGTAGTCGGCACCGGCTTCTTGGGCCACCTGACGGGTGGCGTCGGTGCTGCCATCATCAATGATTAGTACCTCCACCTCATCTATACCCGGGATAGTGCGGGGAATATCGTGGATGGTAGCCGCCAGGGTCTGTTCTTCGTTGTAGCAGGGAATCTGAATAATAAGTTTCATATCAAGCACTTACCACCTCGCCGAGCACCAATAGATATTATCGCTTCGTAACTAATTCGTCGCTTTTTGGTTCTTTACCTCCTAATCAATGATAGTGATTGGTGGGGTGAAGGGCGACAGGCAGTCGTTCTTGTAGGCAGTGAGGCGGCGTGCGGATAGCTGGGGACAACGCCGATAGGTTAGTGGACCGAATTCACGAAAGAGCTGCTGGCTACGGGTTGACGCGCGGGCCGATTTATGTTAATGTTGGGACAAGTGGATTAAACTAAGGTGGCACTTGGGCTGGCCATTCCCAGCAGCTTCGGGGTTGATGGGATAGTTAAGGGAGTGGCTTTTGTGTCAGCTTGCTGGCTATAAAGTTGAGCCGAGCCAAAGGCGGAGAGTTGGGCAGCGGCTGGTTTGCCACCAAAATGAGGAGATAAAGATGGAGGTAGGGCTGTGAGCATTGCAACGATGAAAGAGCTATTGGAAGCAGGAGTGCATTTTGGGCACCAGACGCGCCGGTGGAACCCCAAGATGCGCTCTTATATTTACCACGCTCGCAACGACATCTACATTATTGACCTGCATCAGACACTACGCTTGCTGGATGAGGCGTATGAGTTCGTGCGCCAAACGACTGCACACGGGGGAAAGGTGCTTTTTGTGTGCACAAAACGCCAGGGTCAAGAGTCCATCCAAGAGCAGGCGGAACGTTGTGGAATGCCCTATGTTAATCAGCGGTGGCTGGGTGGCATGCTAACTAACTTCCATACCATACGGCGGCGTATTGATTATCTGGAGAAGCTGGAGGAAGCGAAGCGCAATGGCGAGTGGGATAGGCTGCCGAAAAAAGAAGCGCTGACCCTGCAGCGGGAGATGGAGAAACTGCACACTAATCTGGACGGAATACGCAGTTTGACTGAGTTGCCTGAAGTCATCTATGTAGTGGATGTGCAACGTGAAGAGATTGCAGTGGCTGAGGCCAATAAGCTGGGCATACCGGTGATCGGTATTGTGGATACCAATTGTGATCCTGACCCAATTGATTACGTAATCGCGGGCAATGATGATGCGATTCGGGCGATACGACTGATCAGTGCCAAGATAGCCGATGCGGTCATTGAAGGCCGCCACGAGTACGAAGCCCAGCGGGCTGAAGAGGAGGCGCTGGCCGCTGCCGGCGAGCCGGTTGCGGAAGAAGAAGTGGTGCCCTATGAACCCGAGCAAATATTTGCAGATGTTGAAGAGCTATTTGTGGAAGAGGAAGCCACTCAGCAGTCAGGTGGGGGGGAGCAATAGCGGCGGCCCATTACTACTTGATGCCGACCACATAGTCGGAATAATTGCAGGAGGACAATCTGATGGCAGTTTCACTCGAAGATATAAAGAAACTACGAGAGCGCACGGGCGCGGGCATTATGGACTGCAAGCGTGCCCTCCAGGAGACCAATGGAGATATACAGGAGGCGGTGGCTACCCTGCGCAAGCAGGGGATAGAAGTAGCATCCAAGCGGGAAGCCAAAGCCGCCCAGCAGGGCGTTATAACCTCTTATGTACATGCTGGCGACCAAATTGGTGTGCTGGTGGAAGTCAACTGTGAGACGGATTTCGTGGCTCGTACTAAGGAGTTCAAAGACTTCGCCAAGAATGTGGCGATGCAAGTGGCCGCTCAGCAGCCCTTGTGGTTAGCACCCGAAGATGTACCCGAAGAAGCGGTGGCTAAAGAGCGGGAGATCCTTACTGAGCAGGCTCGGACGGAGGGCAAGCCTGATCATATTGTCGAGAAAATGGTAGAAGGACGGCTAAAGAAATTCTATTCACAAAACTGTCTGCTCCACCAGCCCTATATCCGTGACGACAGTATGACCATTGAGGATTTGCTCAACGAGCTGATGGGCGCAATTGGCGAAAAAATACTGATTAAGCGTTTCATCCGCTATCAGGTAGGAGAAGAAGAGACTTGAACCCTGCGCGGGGGTCCAATCAGCGCTACCAGCGGGCACTGCTGAAGCTCAGTGGGGAGTCGTTCCGCGGTCAGGAGCAATATGGACTGGACTGGGACATTGTGCACGGCATTGCTGAGGAGATTGAAGAGACCGCGCAGACGGGTCTGGAAGTAGCGATAGTGGTGGGCGGCGGGAATATATGGCGCGGACAGCAAGCGGCTCAACAGGGAATGGAGCGGGCAGCAGCGGACTACGCGGGCATGATAGCCACCGTCATCAATGCCCTGGCCCTGCAGGACGCGCTGGAGCGCCGAGGATTAGCTACCCGGGTGCAAAGTGCCATTGAGATGCAGGAAGTCGCCGAACCCTTGATTCGGCGCCGGGCCATTCGCCATCTGGAAAAGGGGCGGGTAGTAATTTTTGCCGCGGGCACGGGCAATCCGTTCTTCACTACCGACACAGCAGCGGTACTGCGAGCAGTAGAAGTAGGGGCGGGGGTGATCGCCAAGGCTACTGATGTGGACGGCGTCTATGATAAGGACCCTCACCAGCACACCGATGCCCGGCGCTACGAGCAGCTCAACTATGTGGAGGCCCTCAGCCACGGCCTTAAGGTGATGGATGCCACTGCCATTTCACTAAGTATGGATAACAATCTGCCTATAATTGTCTTCAATATCAACGTGCCCGGCAATATTTACAAGGCATTGACCGGCGAGGTTGTGGGCACGTTAGTGGCCGACGTGGACAGCATTATCACATCCGAACAACTGTGACGGTGCTAGCCAAGACAGATCTATTCCACTTAGGAGGGGATTGGGCTATGGATCGTCTAATTGCCCGGCACAAAGCCCTGATGGCAGCCGCTGTAGAAAACTTCCAGAAGGACCTGCAGACTATCCGTACTGGACGAGCTTCACCAGCCATCCTTGACCGTATCCGCGTGGATTACTATGGCAGCCAACTACCGCTGAATCAAGTGGCAACGGTGGGTGCACCTGAACCCCGGCTCCTGGTCATCACTGCGTGGGATAAGGAGGCCGTCCCCGGTATAGAAAAGGCGATTATGACCTCTGACCTGGGGCTGACGCCCAATACCGAGGGCAACGTCATCCGCTTGGCAATACCATCGCTTACCGAAGAACGTCGCAAAGAACTCGCTAAACTGGTCCAGAAGAAGGCCGAAGAGAGCCGAACCGTCATCCGCAACATCCGCCGCGAGGCTAATGATGGTATTGACCAGATGGAGAAGGACGAGGGGCTCTCCGAGGATGAAGTGCGGGTGGGGAAGAAGGAAGTTCAAGAGTTAACTGACGAATTTTCTGACCAAATCACCGAACTGGTGGAGAAAAAGATTGAAGAGATAATGGAGATATGAGCAAGGACATGCCCTCGGTGGTGGGCTTTAGATTGGACCGGGCTCGCCAGATGCTGGCTGAAGCCGGTGGACAAATAGCCCAGATAACGCCCACCGGGCCGCCGAGTGCAACCCAACAGGTGCCCGATGGCCGCTGGCGGGTAGTCCAACAGCGGCCTAAAGAAGAAGCAGAAGTGGGGCTGGTGGTGGCCCAGGAAATTCAGCTTAAGGCAAACAGCCCTTCTCCATAGAGTCCGGAAGTGGGTATATTGGGCTAGCTAAGGAGCGCTACCAAGTCGTGGCTGCCCCTGATATTAGCGATGATAGTCAGTTGGAAGGATTGGAGATCCCGCGCCATATTGCCATCATAATGGATGGTAATGGTCGGTGGGCGGCCCAACGGGGACTGCCGCGCATCCAGGGCCACTTTGAAGGCCGTAAGGCTACCCGGCGGGTGGTGGAGGCGTGTGCAGAGGTGGGGGTGGATGTCCTGTCAATATACGCCTTCAGCGTTGAGAACTGGCACCGGCCCGATGCAGAGGTAGAGGGGCTGATGGAGCTGATTGAACAGGCGCTGCGCGAGGAGTTGGCCGACCTGGATCGCAACAATGTCCGCTTCATTGCTTCAGGTCGAATCTCTGAGCTGCCGCCCTCGCTGCAGGGGATAATCGCGGAAGCCCAGGACTGTACGGCTGACAATAGTGGGCTGGTGCTAAATCTGCTAATCAATTACAGTGGTCGAGCGGAGATAACTGATGCGGCGCAGGCCATAGCCCAGAAAGCTAAAGCCGGCGAGATTGCCCCGGAACAGATAGATGAGGATTTTCTAAGCCAGCACCTGTATACACCCGAGCTGCCTGACCCGGATATGGTGGTGCGGCCCGGTGGCGAGATGCGGGTGAGTAACTTCCTGCTGTGGGAGATTGCCTATGCCGAGATTGTAGTGATGCCGGTGCTGTGGCCCGATTTTACCAAGCAGCACCTCATTGAGGCGATAGGAGAGTATAATCGCCGGCAACGGCGTTTCGGACGCGCGACTGCTGATGACAATGTAGACTAACCAATAAGAAGGGGGAATGTAACTATGCGTTATCTGGTGGCAATAGCTGTCACTATCAGCCTAATGGTGGGCTGTCTGGCCATGGCAGGGGCCAGTGAGGAGATAGCCATATACGGAACTTACCAAGAGGTGCCCAGTGTAGGTGCCTGGCCGGCGGGTGCTACTGGGCAAATTGGTGTAGATGGGGTGACCTTTTTCGTAATACCGGATAATGGTGGGGGACTGACTCTGGCCCAGCGCTGTGCCATTGTGGACACCCGCATTGCCGAGATTCTCTCCCATGGCGTGCTGGGGCCAGTAACAGTCAAGCCTATCCGGGGTAAAGCTACCATCTATGTGGGGCCATATCGGCTCATCACCATCTATCCCCGCGATGCCCGCAATGTGGGTGTGGCCTGCTCCCAACAGTTAGCTATGAAATGGGCCAAATCCACTGCCGAAGGGCTGGCCAAGACCATGCCCAGTTGCTTCTTAGGCCCGGCTGCTGGGCAATAAGGTGCGGGTAGGCCCCGGTGATGGACAGTGCGGTTAGAGGAGCTGGGCGAATTTGGCCTTATTAAGCAAATCGCTGCGCTGATAGGAGAGCCCAGCTCAGCGGTGCGGGTAGGTATCGGTGATGATGCGGCAGTACTTAAGCTGGCCGGTGACGGCCATCTGCTGGTGACCACCGATGTCTTTGTGGAAGACGTCCATTTCCGTCGGCAGTGGTTGACACCTGCTCAGATAGGTGCCCGAGCTGCTGGGGCGGCCCTCAGTGATATTGCGGCGATGGGCGGAGAGCCCATCGCCATCTTTGTTTCCGCCGGTTGGCCACCATCTCTGGAAGCAGAAACAGCCACCGAGTTAATGGCAGGACTGGCTCGGGTGGCCGGTGAGTATGGTACTGCTTTGGCTGGCGGTGATACGGCGGCCAGCCCCGGGGGCATCTTTATTGATGTGGTAGTCATAGGTACTGCTGGCCAGCCGTGGCTGCGGAGCACGGTTCAGCCTGGTGATGTGCTGCTAATCAGCGGTTCACTGGGTGAAGCGGCTGCCGCCCTGGCGCTGCTCCAGGATGGAAAAGTCGCCAATGCAGCGGCTCTGTCCCCAGCATTGCAGGAGCGGTTCACCAATCCGATCCCTCGGCTATCGGTAGCAAAAGCACTGGCCGAAGGGGGAGCGGTTACCGCGGCCATTGATATCAGCGATGGGTTGGTCCAGGATGCCGGCCACCTGGCCGAAAGCAGCAGGGTCGCCATCACGATAGAAGCAGATCGGGTCCCGATTTCCCCGCGCTGTCGCCCGGCTGCTCAGCAACTGGGTGCAGACCCCCTTCAATGGGCCTTGACCAGCGGGGAAGAGTATGAGCTGCTGCTAACGGTCGCCCCTGCCCTCGTCCAGCAGGCGGCAGAATTGGTCGCTGATAAGGGCGGCATCACCCTTACCCCAATCGGCCGGGTGAGTGAAGGAGAGGGCGTGGTGGTAGTGGATGAGAGTGGTGAACCATTGGAGCTATCTACGGAAGGCTGGAATCACTTTAGTCCATCGCCTCCAACACATTGCTTATGACTACTAATCACAGCCGACAAGCTATTGAAGACCGGCGCTCCCGGCGCCGGTTGCCTGACTGGCTGCGGGTCAAGACCGGCAAGGCGCAGCTCAGTGAGGCGACCCGCAAGTTAATACATGCCCATGGCCTCCATACAGTTTGCGAGGAGGCGCGTTGTCCCAATATCGGTGAGTGCTATTCGCGCCACACCGCCACTTTCTTGATTCTGGGTGATGTATGCACTCGCAACTGCCGTTTTTGTGCTATCAGCAGCGGCCATCTGCAGCCACCTGACCCTGACGAGCCCCAGCGAGTGGCCGATGCGACCGCCGAGATGGGGCTGGATTTCGTGGTGATAACCTCGGTTACCCGCGACGATTTGCCCGACGGCGGCGCACAGCAATTCTCCCGCACTATCCAGGCAATCCGCCAACAGTTACCGGAGGCCGGCGTTGAAGTCCTAACTCCTGATTTTCAGGGCAATATTGAGGCTCTGCGTACGGTTCTGCAAGCCGAGCCGACGGTGTTCAATCACAATGTGGAGACGGTGCCCAGATTATACGCTCAAGTGCGCCCGCAGGCGGACTATGAGCGCTCGGTGGGGCTTCTGAGGGCTGCTGGCGAAATAGCGCCACAGATTCCGCGCAAATCAGGATTGATTGTAGGTTTTGGTGAGACTCACGAAGAAATCAAACAAACCCTGGCCGACCTGGCAGAGACGGGTGTCAGCATCGTCACCATCGGCCAGTACCTGCAGCCCACCCGCCAGCATGTGCCGGTCGCCCGCTACATACCGCCCGAAGAATTTGACTTATACAAGGATTGGGGCCAAGCCGCCGGCATTGCCCAGGTAGTCTCCGGACCCTTTGTCCGCAGCAGCTACCGGGCCGCCGAAACCGCCCAAACGGCTTTGGCACGACATTCGTAGCACACACAGAACGCCCTCAATTTGTCCCTAAGCAACTGTAAAATGCTACGGAATATTGCTAAACATATCTTGATTGGTGTACTGATATTGGGCATCCTGGCCGCAATGTACTTGTATGTGGCCATGCGGCCGGGGTGGGTGCGCGAGCAGGTGCGGGATATTCTGGCCCAGGAGCTGGCTAACCGCACCGGGCGCGAGGTGCAGGTGGGGGCGGTTGAGGGCAATCTGCTCACCGGCATCATCATCAATGACCTGGCCATTGCCGAGAAACAAGAGCTGTCTGAAGGTGTGGTGCTGGGCGCGGGGCAAGTGCGCGTCAAGTACAACTTGCTGGCGGTGCTGCGGGGGCAGGTAGCGGCAGCGGCCAGTGTCCAGCAGATTGACCTGTACCAGGTGTATGCGAAGGTTGTTCGCGATGCGGGTGGGCAGATCAATCTCACCCGCATCTTTCCCCCTGCTGAAGTGCCGGTTCCCCCCGAGAAGCGATTTCGGGGCACGGTGGTTGTGCACAGCGGCGTAATTGACCTGGAAGACCAAGCATTGATAGCGAATCAAGCAGAGCCGCTGGCCCTGCGGCTGACTGCTGTTGAAGGGCAAGTGGCAGTCAATCCCTACGGTCCGGTGGCGGTGACGGTTCAGGCGAAGAGCGGCCGGTTCGGATCGGTGAAACTACGCGCCCAGGCAGATACTGGAAACCATGTATTTTTCATAGATGGCAGCGTCGCGGGGCTGGATGGGCCGTGGTGGTTCGACATTTTCGCCAAGTCTGATGAGTTTCGCCTGACTCAAGGACGGGCGGATGGTAGTTTCAGCTTCTGGTCACTACCGATAAGCCCTACCGGGAGCGATATTCGTAGGACAGGTGTTTCCCCTGTCCCTGAACCCGACGGGCGAGACGCCCGTCGTACCGGTTATTTCGCATCTGTTACACTAACTAAGGCCCAGGCTGCGATAAGTCGGTTGTCCCCCAGTGAGGTGACCTTCGCGGGAGAAATGTACGTTACTCCCGAAGGTATTGATATACAGAGACTGGATGCGCAGTGGGCCGGTGCTCAGATGGGCTGCACGGGCACCATATTTGACTTCTCAGCGCCGGCGGTGGATTTGGATATCAGTATTGGTGGCGTGAACCGGCGGCACCTAGCGTCACTGCTACCTGCAGATGTGCGCACCAGCCTGCCAGACATAACCGGCCTGCAATCAGTTGCCGCCCAGGTAGAGGTAGTGGGCCCATGGCCGCATATAACTGTTCATGTGATAGGCGAGAGTATGCTTCCCCTTCAGGTGCAAAGCGGGATGCAGGTGACTGTGGCGGCCCTGAGCTTTGAAGGCTGGATACCGGATACCGCCCAGCCGGCAGTGCTGGTTGAAGTCGGCGCCGGTAAGGTCCAACCAGCGGCAATTGACATTCCCCGGCTCATTCCCACCTCCTCTTCACCGCCAGCACCAACCCAGACCCTCAAGGTATCCAGCCTGGAGGATATGCAGCTCAACCTGCTGTATGCTGGTCAAACACCTGTGGCCGAGACCTGGGTGGCGATAGATAAGATAACTTTGGGCGAGCTGTCTGTGGATAATGTCACTGTTGCCGTGCAGGCAGTCGGCTCAACGGTGCGGATTGAGGGGCTTCAAGCACAAGCGCTGGGCGGAAGCATTACTGGGCACGGCCTGATACAGGATGCGTTTGCCGAGGACCGCACAATTCACCTGGATGGACTGGTTCAGGGGCTGGATCTAACGCACCTGCATGCCTTAGACCTTGATTTGCCCGCTGACCTGGCCGGCCAGGCAAACGTGCTGTTTACTGGACGGATTGACAAGGGTAATCCTCAGATCACGGCCCGGCTGCATACCCGCGACTTGAGAGTGAATGGGCTTGAGGCCGAGGATATTGTGGGCCTGGCCGAGATGGAAGATGATGTCATTAGCTTGCCGCTATTGGCGGTTACTGACCCTAAGGGCTTAGTCTGGGCGCGCGGAATGATTGACACTACTGGTCGGTGGACTGCCAGGGTCGCTGCTGCTGAGTTGGACGTCGGGGTGGTTGGTGAGCAGTTAGGTCAAGCAGGCGTGGGCGGCATCGGGTATGCTGCCGGGGAGTTTGGTGGCGGTCCGGATGGGCCTCGGGGGCAGGTAGAGGCAGTCGTCTTTGAACCGGGCTATGAACAATATCAGGGCGATCTGGTGTTGAGCAGGATAGCGGGAAATGCAGATCAGGTGAGGGTGGAAGAATTGTGGGTGGCTCGGGATACAGCAATAATTAGAGGCCAAGGTGAGTTGACCCATCTGGACCTGGAAGCCAAAAACGCCAATGTGGCCGGTGAGGTTAAGATTGTGGGGTTTCGGGTCCAGGATGTGGGCGAACTGACCGGACAGCCGCTGCCGGCTGCCGGTAACGTGGAGGGACAAATCACCCTGAGCGGCACCCTGCGCCGGCCGGTGGCTGAGGGCCAGTTACATCTGGCCTATGGCTCCTATGGCGGTTATTCAGTTGACACCGCCAGCTTATCATTTGGATTGGCTGAAGATACCTTGCAGCTCCACCATGTCCGGATACGCGCCGGTGATGCAATTGTTGAAGTGGAAGGCAAGATCTGGAATATCTATGACCAAGCCCAGTATGAGGGCCAACTGAGGGCAAGCGGGATCTATCTGCAGGACATTACTCCGCTCCAGCAGATGGGCCTGGAGGTGGCAGGCGAAGTTGAGATACCTGTGGCTCACATCAAAAGCGGCCCCCGCGGGACGGAAGGCGAGGGCCAATTAGTAGCCTCGCACATAACGATTGCCAACGAACCCATAAGTAATATTAACACACTGGTTACCGTGGCGGACAACCAGGTTCAATTGCAGCGCACCAGCCTGCAGGCAGCCGGAGGGCAGGTGGAAGCCGCAGCCACCTATAACTGGCAACAGCAGCACCTTAGCGCGAATGTAGACATAGATTCGGTGGATATCCAGCGGCTATTGTGGCTGGCGGTGCCTATCACGGGGGCCGTGATTCAACAGCATCTGCGCAGCCTGAGCCTGCGCAGCCAGGGGAAGCTAAGTCTATCCACCCAACTGGAGGGCTCGCCCGCCGACCTGAGTGCAACCGTTCAGTTGGCTATTGCGGGCGCTCGGTGGGATGGCAAATGGCTGCCCCAGATGAAGGGGCAATTCAATCTGAACGTGGCCGGTGGCCGGGTAGCGTCACTGACTGATATTGATATGGAAGTGGCGGAAGCGCCGCGCGGCTACGGTCTGTTGATTCTCACTGGTGATGTTGAGCCAGGCGGCGAACTATCATTAGTAGCTGACGCTTCCAGCAAGGGCCGACCAACTCACCCCGTCTTAAAGGCAGCGTAGATATCCTCAATGCCAACTTCCGGGGCGTACGGTTTGATTTGGTGTCAGTGCCGATAGTGAATGTCACCGAAGAACAGATAGATATAGATACATTAATCCTGAAGCGCGGCCAGCAGCAGATTGTCATGGATGGCTACCTGCCCTTTACCTGGAGCCCACTGGGGATTCCCGTAGACGAGCAGATGAAGTTCGTCGCCCGCGTAAAGCAGACTGACTTGGGCTTTTTCCCGCCCGTGATTGCAGAGTTCATCCAGGGTGCTAAAGGAGGCAAGGAAGGGGCTGAGCATAGCGCCTGGGCGGATCTGAAGGCCCAAGGCGAAGTAAACAGTGAGGTAAGTCTTACCGGCAGTATCGCCCAGCCAGTCCTGCAGGGATACTTGCGCATAGCTGATGGCGAGCTTAGTGGGCCCTCCTGGAAATACCCCATCAAAGATATAGATTTGGATACACAACTGGTGCGAGAGGAAGGACAGAATATTCTGCAGGTCCGCCAGGCGCAGGCTCACTGGGATAACACTGCCCTAATGATGGATGGTCAAGCCGCTATTGTAACGGCTACCAATTTGCTGAAGAACACCTTTGATATATCGCTTCGGGTGGAGGCACCTGAGCAGAGATTATGGCCGGGGACCACGATTACTGAGCTGGCGGGTCAAGTAGATCTGATTACCCAGGCAGATGGCACTCACCTACTGACGGTTAGCCAGTTAGGCGGGCAACTGGGCCAGGGCAGTGTGTATCTGTCCGGCACCAGTAAACTCACCCAACTTGCCCTTCACGCATTGGCCAACAATACGTCCAATTTTCGCCTGGCATTCAGCCAGGCAGAGTTCGGCTACGCTGATATGTTCAAGGGGATAGTGGCCGGCCTGATAACGGTACGAAATCCCCAGCCGGGGGCGCCCGTTCATATTGCTGGGGGGCTGACTGTCCACCATGCCCGGCTGGGACCACCGGGGACAGGCGGAGTTGGCGCACCGGGCTGGCGAGGGCTGTCGGCTGATTTTCCCCATCCGACCTTTGATGTGGCGATAGCTATCGGCACCCGAGTAGCGCTGAGCAGCCCCGGAATCAATGCCCCCTTGGAGCCGACCGCTAAAGCTGTTCTTGTCAGTGGGACGCCGCAGCGGCCGGTTATAACTGGCCAGATAGAGGTGCAGAAGGGCAAAACAAGCGTCCCCGGTGGGGCGGTGAACGTTACTGGTCTGGGAGTTAAGTACCGAGTGGGGCCCCGGCCCACCTCCTACGAGATACCGGCTGAACTGGAACTCAGCGGTCAGGTATGGGGTTCAGCGGAGCGCATGATCTCCTCAGCGACCGTAGGCGGCCAGACAGTGGGCCCGATACATATATACATAGACATTGCCGGCAGCCTTCCTGATCAAATAACGGTGCGGACCCGCTCTGAACCCCTCCTTAGCGAAGAGCAGATATATGCCATATTGGGTACCGAGCCCTTCGGGCAACTGGTGGGCACCCAGGAGGCGGCTGATATCCGGGGGATAGTATCTAAGCAATTTATGGGGCTACTGGCTGCGGGGTTCCGAGCGAAAATCTTTCAGCCTATTGAGGAGCAACTCCGAGAGACGCTGGGTCTGTCTGAATTCAGTGTTCATTTTGCCTTTGACCAGCCCCTGGAAGTGCACATTGGCAAATACCTGTTGGAGGATTTTTTGGTCTCCTACCAGCATACAATCGTCGCGGAGACAACCGATAAATGGGACCTGAGCCTATCATACCGACTGCCCCGTCGCTTACATGTCAGCTATAGCACCAACGAAAGCGGCGAGGCCCAGGTGCGCATCGGACGGACGTATACGTTCTGAACCAACACCACAACCATAGGAAGCAAGCCACCTGAGTCGGTGCAGGCCAGCGGGGTAATGATAATGTGTTTGCGGCATTCCGGATTGGGAGGAAAATGATGAGCACGTATGAGCTGATTATGCAACGGCGCACTATTCGCCAATTCAAGCAGCAGCCCCTGGAAGATGAGCTGCTGGAGAGATGTGTCAATGCAGCGCGGGTGGCCCCTTCCGCGGCTAATCTACAGCCGCTGGAGTACATCGTAGTGGCTGACCCCGAGGCAGTAGAGCAAGTCTTTCCCCATACTGCGTGGGCCGGCTACCTGCCAGACTGGAAGCCCCAGCCTGGTGAGCAGCCAGTGGCCTATATCTTCATTCTCATCAACCGCGAGCGTTGTCCCCAGGGCGGAGATATGGATGTGGGCATTGCTGCCGAGAATATCACCCTCACTGCCCTGGAGGAGGGGGTGGGTAGTTGCATGATCGGCTCACTGGACCGGGTGGCGCTAACTGGGCTGCTGGGAGTGCCAGAACACTGCGAGATATCTCTGGCTATAGCCCTGGGCTATCCCGCCCAGGAGCCCGTGATGGAGGAAATGACGGGAGACTCAGTCAAATATTATCTGGATAGGGATGGCAAACTCCATGTCCCTAAGCGGCCATTAGACCAGGTCTTGCATTGGAATAGGTACTAAATTGGTTGTCCAGTAGCGGGGCTACCGAAAGATCTGCCCTTGATAGAGGAATGCAGGTGGCGGCGAGGTTGGGGGCGAAATTAGTGCGAGTTACCGCGCCCTGGCGCAATTCAGCCGACGATAACTATCTATAGATTAGAATAGGTGATGACAATGACCGATGTAGTATGCTTGGGAATATTAGTGGCTGATATCTGGGGACGGCCGGTGGATGAATGGCCCCAGCGGGGGACACTGGGTATAATAGAGGAGGTTGGCATTGGCGTGGGTGGTTGCGCAGCCAACAGCGGTACGGACCTGGCCCGACTGGGTGTTGATGTAGCGGTGATGGGCTGTCTAGGTAAAGACCCATTCGGCGATTTTGTCCTTGAACGACTTAGCAAGGATAATATTGATGTTAGCGGAATTACCCGTACCAGTGGGGCTAGTACCTCCAGCACGCTGATAATGATAGACAGCGGTGGTGAGCGCACTTTCCTTCATTATTTTGGTGCCAATGCTCATGTTAAGACCAACGAGCTGGATATGGATAAGATCAAGGGCGCGAAGCTGCTCCATCTGGCCGGCGCACTATTGATGCCCGGGTTCGACGGTGAGCCGCAGGCGCAGGTGCTGGCTGCTGCCCAGGCAGCCGGGGTCAGGACCTGTGTGGACGTAGTGTGGGACGATACGGGCCGCTGGATGGAACTGGTGGCACCTCTGCTGCCCTATACTGACATTTTCCTGCCCAGTTTGTCCGAGGCTCAGCAGCTCACTGGTCTGAAGCAGCCGGAAGATGTGGCCGGGGCACTGCTGGATATGGGTGTGGAAGTGGTAGCTTTAACTATGGGGGAGAAAGGGTGCTATGTGCGCGCCGCCGATGCCGAGCTGCGCCTACCCGCATATCCAGTGGAGGTGGTGGATGGCACCGGAGCAGGTGATGCCTTCGCGGCTGGGTTTATCTACGGCTATTTGCACGAATGGGACCTGGAACGCACTGCCAAATTTGCTAGTGCTATGGGTAGCCTGGCTACCACCGCCGCCGGCACCACCGCCGGCATCCGCGACTATGGCCAGATAATAGACTTTCTGCAGCAGCAGGAAGCCGAGAACTGGTAATCAGCGCAAACCAGATATCTAAGTCGGAGCAGATTCGCCGATCTTCCGCCTCGTCAGACGCCTCAACATCCTGATATACGCTTTGGCATCTTCGGCGGTTTTGCCGGTGAAGCCACCATACAGGAATAGACCCCGCGGAGAAAGTTCAGACAAAAGTGTCTCCACTTCTTGTTCATTGGCAGGAAAGGCTATCAGGCTCTTGCCGGCAGCCTGCACCTTCTTAAGGTAAGGAATAAATGTCAGAACCGAATTCTGCGGGGATGGGTTCCACTGGATAGCCTTGATTGGCGGTAGACCCAGCAATATGTCCAGATGTTTTATTTCATCCTCGGGTCCGTCCAGATGCCAGACGATGTATTGGAGGTATTCGCCGAGTTTCTCTACCTCGGGCACTACCAACTCCTCAAACATGGCCGGCGATATCATGGTGCTGAAATCACACTGGCAAGCGTAAGTGCTGCCTGGCGCCCAAGCCAGCCAGCAAGTGGCCCCGGGAGCCTTCGCTCTGGTTATTGACCACATGTCCTCATAGACCTGGGGCCACAATTCTATGAACTTGTCGCGTGCTGCCACTATCTGTGCCTTGCTTTCCACCACGTCAAACAGGAGCTTCTCGACTCCGCGAATAAGCGAGAAAACCGTCAGTGCATCACCTAAATCGGGGAGTTCTATTGCGTAGCTGCCGTCACACCGTTGTGCCGCCAGCCCCAGCATTTTTTGGCTGAGCTGATATGCCTCGTTCTGGGATGGAATCTTGACCTCAAACTCATCCCAGTCCTCGACTATGGGATCGAACCACACCGTGTCATTGGCAAAGCGTAGCGGAGCGCCCAGATAAGCGGCCATTGTCATTGGTGTGCCGCGTGACCCATACAGGTGTGGAAATACAGGAAGCGTCTCCGCCCAGTATTCCCGCGACCACATATTGCTGATAGCCGCATCCACGAAGCCCTCAAGGTCAGGCTCCTGCTCAGGCGAAGGCCAGTACTTATTCAAGTTTTCTTCGCTGGTCCCGGGCTTTAGCGTGGAGAAGCTAGCGCAAACCCGGTCTTCCAGCAGTTCGCCTTCCCACCAGGCCGTGATGTTTTCCCTGGCTTTTACTGTTTGTTCATAACACATACTTGTCCTCCAGACGAATACTGGACATATACTCCGGCACTGTATCATGTGCCGCCGCCAATATCAAGCTGATACATAAAAATGGCGACAAGCTGGCGGACTTGGCGCCATAACTTCGTATCGGGTAGCCCTACGGGGAAGCCACACTAACCTCGGCCAGTTCAAAGACGATCTCACCATCGTCCAGGTCAACAATTATCTCTCCGTGGGCTTGGTCACCCCACTGTAAGACTTTCTCGGCCAGGGGGTCTTCAATTATCTTGCGTATAGACCGGCGCAAGGGGCGCGCTCCCATGGTCGGGTCATAGCCGAGCTCGGCCAGGTGGTGGCGGAGCTCATCAGTAATGGTCAGGGTCAGACCCTTGCTGGCCAGTTGCTCGCGGACGGCCCGCAGCTCCAGTTCAACAATTTCCTCAATCTGCGGCAGAGTTAGAGCGTGGAAGACTACCACATCGTCCACACGATTGAGAAATTCGGGACTGAAGGTCTTTTTGAGTTCGTCGGTTACTTTTGCCTTCATCCGCTCGTAATCACGGGTCCGCTGGCGAGCCGAGGCCTCCCGTTGCTCGGTAGTAAAACCCATGGTCCGGCCCTCGCTGATGAGGCGAGCGCCGACATTGCTGGTCATAATTATTACCGCATTCTTAAAGTTCACTACCCGTCCCTGTGCGTCGGTCAGCCGACCGTCCTCCATAATCTGCAGCAGGATGCTGAAGACCTCGGGGTGAGCTTTTTCAATCTCATCAAACAAGACCACGCAATAGGGCCGGCGCCTGACCGCCTCAGTTAGCTGACCGCTTTCCTCATATCCGACGTAGCCGGGTGGGGCGCCAGTCAGCCGGGAGACAGCAAACTTCTCCGTATATTCGCTCATATCAATGCGCACCAGCGCATCCTCATCACCAAACAAAAAGCGGGCCAGTACCCGAGCCAGCAGTGTCTTGCCCACCCCGGTAGGGCCCAGGAAGATGAACGAGCCGGTGGGCCGTTGAGGGTCTTTCAGGCCGGCACGAGCGCGCCGTACTGCCTTGGAGACGACATTGATTGCTTCATCCTGACTAACGATATCCTCATGCAGCACTTCCTCCATCTGCAGTAGCCGCTCAGATTCTTCTTGAGTCAGGGCGGTGACGGGAATGCCCGTCCAGGTGGAGGCCACGTGAGCAATATCCTCGCGGTAGACGGTGGGCATGTGCTCTTCGTCAGGTTCAGGCTGGTCGAATTCGGGCAGCGTAGCGACCACCTGGGGTGAAGTGTCATATTTGTCCCATTGACGGGACGCCTCCGCTTGCTCAAAGTCTTCGGTCAGGGACTGGATGTCGCTGGGCAGTTGATACTGGCGCAACTTAACCCGCGAACCAGACTCGTCCAGCAGATCTATGGCCTTATCGGGCAGAGCCCGGTCGGTAATATAGCGGACCGACAGATCAATAGCCGCCTCGATCGCCTCCTCGGCGTAAGAAACCTGGTGAAACTCCTCATAGCGATCCTTGATTCCGTGAAGTATGGCTAACCCTTCCTCGGGAGTGGGTTCGCGGACGATAATGGGCTGGAAGCGCCGCTCCAGCGAAGGAGTCTTCTCCACGTGTTTGCGGTACTCGTCCAGGGTAGTAGCACCAATGCACTGCAACTCGCCGCGGGATAGGGCCGGTTTGAGGATATTTGAGGCATCCATAGCGCCCTCAGCCGCTCCCGTCCCCACTACCGTGTGCAATTCGTCAATAAAGATAATGATTTGGCCCTCGGAGTTGCGGATTTCCTCCATTACCCGCTTCATACGTTCTTCAAACTCGCCCCGGTACTTGGTTCCCGCCACCAGGCTGGCCAGATCCAGGGCCACCAACCGCCGATTTCTCAGCGGTTGAGGCACTTCCTCATCAGCGATCCGCTGGGCCAGGCCCTCAACGATAGCGGTTTTGCCGACTCCAGCATCACCGATCAAGCAAGGGTTGTTTTTGGTGCGTCGACACAATATCTGAATCACGCGCTCCATTTCGGTGTAGCGGCCAATAATCGGATCTAATTCGCCCCGGCGGGCTAACTGGGTCAGGTCACGGCTGAAGTGGTCCAAATGGGGAGTCTCTGACTTCCTCCGCGCTTCCCGCCAGCCCACGCCGGCTTCAGATATCTCCCGAACCAGGTGCCGTATCTGCTTTAATTCAGCTCCGTAAGCCCGCAGCAGCCGATAAGCGGGGCCCTTTCCCAGGCGCAGCAACGCCAGCAGAATATGCTCGGTGCCAATATGGGCGTCACCTAACTGACGGGCTTCGGCGTAGGCCAAAGATAGCACCTGCCGGGCATCAGGAGTAAAGGAGAGTTCCCGGCTGCTGTGCTGCGACGTACCCGAATCCATCTGCTCCTCAAGGTCGCCGCGTAGGGCATCCACGGCGATGCCGGCCGCCTCTAATGTATCGGTGGCCAGGCCCTCGCCCAGACGCAGTAGGCCCACCAATAGGTGCTCAGTGCCAATCAATTGGGCGCGACTGCGCTGAGCCTCAGAATGGGCTAATAATATAGCCCGGCGGGCACGGCTCGTAAATCGTTGCCATAATTCCATTAGCTATTGATGCTCCAGGTTCAGATAAGGAGGTTTGTTGTCTATGTATTCTAATTTTATGATTCTCATAGTATAGGACGCCTAACGGCACGTCAAAGTTTCGTCCCTGGGGGTGCACAGACTCAATTCTAAGTATATATCGGCACTCCTTCTTGGGTGGTTAAGTCCCGGAACTGTTTGCGCAGACGTCCAGTAATCTCGCCTGGCTTGCCGTCACCAATAACTCGCCCATCCACCGATACTACGGGCACGATTTCAGCGGCAGTCCCCGTCAGGAAGACTTCGTCAGCACAGTAGACCGTCCAGCTTCATTACTGTGTTGCACGTGATTCCTTCCAGATTGCCGACAGCCGCAGGCGGAGTAAGGATATGATCGTCGCTGACCACGCACAAGTTGTCGCCCGTGCATTCAGCCACATATCCGTCAATGCTGAGCATAATACCCTCGGGAACCCCCGCCTGGACGGTTTCAATCTTGGCCAGAATATTGTTTAAGTAGTTCAGACTTTTTATGGCGGGGTCCAGAGCCACCGGGGCATTACGGCGCGTAGTGCAAGTGATTAGAGATAGCCCACTCTCATAGACTTCTTCCGGATAGAGGTTAATGGAGGCGGCGATGATAAAGATAGTCGGAGTGGGACACTGGCGCGGGTCCAGTCCCAGGTCGCCTACCCCCCGGGTGACTACCAGGCGGATGTAAGCATCATGCAGGTCATTAGCCCGCACCGTCGCCAGCACTGCCTGCTTCATCTCATCAAAATCCAACGGCACCTCCAGCATAATGGCCGCGGCAGAATCATACAGTCGGCGCAGATGCTCGTCCAGCAGAAACACGCGCCCATTATAGGCGCGGATGCCTTCAAATA
>JALGTV010000290.1 GCA_029821215.1 Candidatus Zipacnadia bacterium
TCAGGCCCGCGCCAGCCAGGGGATTCAGCCGCGCCAGCTCGACCATATCGAAGGTGCTGGCGGTAAAGTAAAGCGCCAGAATGCAAAGCAGCATAGCCAGGCTGCCAACCAATGTATAGATAAAGAACTTGATAGCGGCATATTCCCGCCGCGGGCCGCCCCAGATGCCAATTAGAAAGAACATCGGCACCAGGCTCACTTCCCAGAATATGTAAAACAGGAAGAAGTCCAGCGCGCAGAAGACTCCCGGCATTCCCGTCTCCAGCAGCAGAAAGAAGATCATATATTCCTTGATACGATCGGTGATGCGCCATGAATAGATGATCGAAAGCAGCGATAGTAGCGTGGTCAGCAGGATCAGCGGGAGACTCAGCCCGTCAATGCCCAGGTAGTAGTGGATATTGAGCGCATCAATCCAGTCCGCCAGCTCGGTAAGCTGCATACCGGGCTGGCCGGGGACAAACATTATCCAAGCACCTATTGATAGCAACCAGAGCAGCAGACACCGTGGCTGTCCAGCAGATGCCTTTACGGTGGCGGTCGGTGTCCAGAAACAGGATGACTGCCACTCCAATGAGTGGTATGAAAATGAGAAGACTAAGTATAGGCATCAGCAGTATCCACCCTTTGAAAACCGCGATGTGTTATCTTCGTTGTTATATGCGACCAGTTGCTGGAGAACGTTCATTAGGGCCCCCAAAACAGAACTACGATATACACCATTCCCGCTAACCCGGCTGCGATTACTACAAAGCTCGCCACATATTCCTGCACCTGGCCGTTGTGTACTGCTCGAGCGGTTACCCGGCCAACCAGCCCGGTGCCCCAGGCCATTACGTTGATAAAGCCGTCCACCACAAAGTCATCAAACAAACGGATAGATGTAGCCCACACCACCCGCGTACCCCACCCGATAGCATTGACCAGCCCGTCAATAATGTAGGTGTCCGCAATGCGGCAGATCTGGGCAAGCGCCAGCGTCCCGCCGACAACAGTGTAGCGATAGATATCATCGAAATAGTAGCGATTGATGGCTGGTTGATACCACGGAGCCAGATAGCGCTTGAAGATGCGCGTGTCAACCCAGTGCCAGCGGTAGACAACTATCGCCACCAGCAGGCCGGTCAGTGCCATCAACATTGAAATACCAGCTACTATCCAGTTGAAGCCCTGCTCCCCGTGGGCACCGGTGTGCAGCGTAGCCGCCGCCATACTTCCAGGCATATTAACATTGACCAGGTTGCTAAACAGGTCCACACCAACTAATTGTGTACCAAACAGCCCCAGCACCACGGTGAAGCCGGCCAGGATTGCCAGCGGCACGGTCATCACCAGGGGGCTTTCATGAGCATGCTCTGCTGCCTCACTGCGGGGGGCGTCCCCGAAAGTCAAAAAGCACAGCCGCCCGATGTAGGCTGCCGTCATTATCGCAGCCAGCTCAAGACCCAGGAAAAATATCCAGTAGACTGGTTCAGTCAATGAGCGGCTCCATACGGCAGCCATAATGTGGTCCTTGCTCCAGAAGCCAGCCAGCGGAAAGATTCCCGCCAGTGCCAGCGCACCAATCCATGTGGTATAGTAGGTAACGGGCATACGCCGGGCCAACCCACCCATCTTCTTCATATTCTGCTCGCCGCCACAGCCGTGAATAACGCTGCCTGAACACATAAACAATTGCGACTTGAAGAAGGCATGGACGATAAGATGGAAGACTGCTGCGGTAAAGCCGACAGCGCCCATCCCCAGCGCCGCCATCATATAGCCAAGCTGGGAAATCGTCGAGTAGGCCAGTACGCGCTTGATGTCGCTCTGTACCAGGCCCAGGGTGGCGGCCAGCAGCGCAGTTATCAGGCCAATTATCCCGACAATGAGCAACGCCGGTACACCCCACAGCACCACGCTGCCGAAAGAGATGATAAACAGAGGGAACAGGCGGGCGACCATATACACGCCGGCGGCGACCATAGTAGCAGCGTGGATCAGGGCGCTGACCGGCGTCGGGCCTTCCATCGCATCGGGCAACCAAGTGTGAAAGGGGAATTGAGCGCTCTTGCCCATTGCGCCGACAAACAGCAGAACAGCCGCCAATCCTACGACGGTGGTCGGTATCAGCCCGCCCGATGCAGCCGCGAAGACTTCGGCAAAATTCAAGCTGGGCACATAGAAAAATAGCATCAGGATGCCCAGAGCGAAGCCCAGGTCGGCCACCCGTGTCATTATGAAGGCCTTCTTGGCAGCGTCGGCCGCCGACTTGCGCTCGAACCAGAACCCAATGAGCAAG
>JALGTV010000291.1 GCA_029821215.1 Candidatus Zipacnadia bacterium
CAGTATAAAAGAGCAAACATTGATATTGGAAACAGCCAACGGCTTAGTGGTAATTACCGGCTGGGACCAACGCGACTCCGGCCCAGCCACCAAAATCCACGCCATGCAGTATAAAATCCTCAGCGGTAGAGGGATGAAGACGGATTAACGGTTACCGAGGAGGAATAGGGGAACCCCTTTGCTATACAAAGGGGCTCCTTTTCTTCCCCATCCTGCGAATCACGCTACGTTCGGGCTAAATGGGTACGCGACTCACCCAACGCTACAACTCTATGTCAATGTCCGCTGCAATGATGTTGGCTAGCTCAGCGAACCCTTTCATGCTGCCAAAGTCGGCGGCTCTCCCATCCTTTGCCCGCCAGAACGATTCCGTAAGCGCGGGGGCGCCCTCCTCCGCCGCCGGACGTAGCCAGACCAGAAACTGATCCTGCACCAGCTCGCGCCTTCCCAGGAACATATCCCGGACCAGACCAATCAATACACTGTGCAGCGAAAAGACCCCGGGCGTCTTTTGAATCACATATTCACCTGGTGAAGTAAACGGCTCGGGGCACACCACGCGGATGGCCTTCCAGTATTCGCTAACTATCTCGGCGAGTTTATCCGCCTGCTGGTCTACCTTCCAAGAACTCGGGATATGCTTATACTCAACCAGGTACTGGTAGAGCTTCTTAAGCGACTGCATGAACGACGTAGCCCGCACAATTCGTCGGTTTGCCAGCTTCGGGTTGGCCTTGATCTCCTTTTTCTTATAGGCAAACTGGTCTGGCATTACGATCATGTCATACCACACAGATTCTGAGTTCGAATTGAGCCGCTCAATGACACGAGAGACAACAACTTTCCACATGTCCTTAGGAGGTATAGCGTCTTCCCCCTTCGCGGCCATAATCTGGCTCAATATCATGTTCACCAGGTCAGTTCGGACTGACTTCTGCGTGCCGTTTACGGTGGCGAACTGTTGCATCTCCTCCACCTTGCTCAACCCCTGCATGATGACAACTGGGACCGGGAAATTCAGCAGTTTCGTATTCCCAACTTCATGGATCGCATGCCGCAGCCCTGCGATCCGATGTTGGCCATCCACTATCTGCAAAGGATAGTCTTCATCCAATGTTAGCGATGAAGTTGAGTCGTCGAAACTCACCCCACTGCCCCGTGCACTCAATAGCACTGCGGTCGGTAATAATACGTTGTCTCGTTCGTTCAAGTACTTGCTGATTTTCTTGGCTCTGGCCTTTTCTTCGGGCCGTTGGTAGCCCTGCTTGGGATCAGTTGCCTCCAGATCGGAGTTGTACCTGTCGATGGTGGCCAAGTCCAGCAGGTCTTTCGCAGGGAGCGCCGTGAGGAGAAGAGTACGACTCCCCTGCTTGAGCGGAATTGCTTGTACTACTTTTCTGGTCATTTTAATGACCTCCTTATGGGTTTTTTGCGATTGGTGCTAATGAGGGCAGTTGCCCGGTTTTCGTAGCACCATCGCTGTTCTGTAATATAGTATGTACCCAATCCTACCAAACGTCAAACATTTTCTTGATCACTCAAGTTTTGTAGCACTTTTTCGTTTGATCAAAAATAACTCTGCGATCCGTCGCTGACCCGTCAACCAGCGGGAATCTCGAGTTCCTCCAAAGCAGGGAGCCGAAAAGGAGACCACCCGTCTGGGTGGTCTCTTCGCTATGGGGAATGCCGTAATTGTCGCGTCTGTCGTTTATGAACTCGCAGGCCGCGTCCGTCAGGCCTACTGGGTCTCCTCGCCCATGCCCTTCATCATCTCGGCCATATCCAGGATCTCAATGCCCTCCGGCAGCTCAAACTCACTATCGGGCACCGCATTTATCTTATCATAGGTGAATTTGATTACCTTGTCCTCGGCTTCAGCCGCCGTCTATCGTCTCGCTACCGACAATCGCAGCGTCAGCGTCAAAGCTGTCCACATCGATAGTAGGCATCTCGGTCCCCTCATCTTCGCCACCTTCCATAGCCATTTTCATAACCGTCTCCAACTCCGGGGAATAGGCGTAGATGACCCCCTCGGCCTTGTCCATCAGCATCCACTCATCCCCTGCCACGATGACCTTTACTCCCACCAACTCGCCGTTTTCCAGTTTCACCAGTTGGGTGATTTCCTTCTCGTCGGGGATAGCTATGGTCATCTCGTAGCTCTGCAGCCCCTCACGGACTGCAACGGCTTCGGCCAAGGTACCGGGCTCAACACCGGCTTCCCCGGCGGGGGCCGCGGCCTGCGGAACGGGTGGTCCAGCGGCAGGCATCGGTCCTGGTCCGGCTGCAGGTGGCTGGGCCTTGGTGCAGCCAGCCAACACCACTGTCAGCAGCACCAGGCAGGTCACTACAGCTACAGTCTGGGTCGTCTTGGACATGGTTTCTTCCTCCTTACGTTGTTGGAAATGAATTCAGTCCCAGCCATTAGGCTGGAGATATTTAATGTTTCTCTACCGCTACTGACTTCCCTCCTTCTGGTCACCAGACTGATGCCTCCAGCCAACTGGCTTTTCTATTGACCGTTCCTTTACCGCTTGCGTTGATATCCTTGAGCACACATTGAAAAACGGTGACCCCAGGGTCACCACTTCATACAATAGGCTATAACAAGAAGGTTAGCCGCGGCTTGCTGCGAACTATGTAGTGCTGCTGACTGTCCTCAGAAGGTATACTTTTATGAGATTACTTTTCCCAGTAGCTACTATCGGCCTTATCACCGCCCTCTGGCCGGCAGCCAGTTCCCCGGGTTGGGCCGGTGTCGCTCAGATTCTTTTTGACACCCGGCCCGAGCAGCTTGTCAAAGGCGGTGCAGCGGTGCCGGGGACTATCACCGGAGTCGCCGAGGTCCGCCAGCCGGCCAGCCTGTCCCAGGCCGGCCGCGGCTTGCTGCGCACCAGCTACATT
>JALGTV010000031.1 GCA_029821215.1 Candidatus Zipacnadia bacterium
TGATGAAGTGATGGGTATTAACACTCGCGCTCAGCAGGCAGCCGCTGAACAGGTCGCTCGCCAGCGGGTGCGCCAGCAGCTGATGGAGGCTGGGGTCGCCCTCATTGACCCGCCTTCCACTTTCATAGATGATCAGGTACAGATTGGTCGGGATACCGTCGTCTGGCCGGGTGCCTTCATCCGGGGCAATACCCAAATCGGCGAGGATTGCGTTATCGGCGGCCACACCCTCATTACTGACTGTCAGATTGCCAATGGGGTACACATAAACCACTGCAGTGTGGTGGCTGACAGTCAGGTAGGCCAGGGGGTACAGATCGGTCCCTTCGCCCATATTCGCGATGAGACTACCATCCAGCGAGATAGCTACGTCGGCAGCTTTGCCGAGGTAGTTCGCAGCCACCTGGGCCCGCAGACAACTGACAAGCATTTCAGCTACCTGGGTGATGCGCGGCTGGGCAGCAATGTCAATATTGGGGCCGGTGTGATAACCTGTAACTATGATGGTCGCAGTAAGCACCCAACCATTATTGAAGATGGCGCTTTTATCGGCAGCGATGCCGCCATTGTCGCGCCAGTGACCATTGGCAAAGGTGCTTACGTTGGGGCCGGTTCGGTGATTACCAAGGATGTGCCCGCCGGCTCCTTAGCCGTAGGCCGTGCTGACCAGAAGAGCATAGAAGGATGGGTTGACCGCAGACGGTCTCGCGAATAGATGACGGGGAATCATTTCTGCCCTTTCATAGTCGTCTCATCCCCGCCCAACTCCAATGCCACTATCTAATGCCGAAAGTTTATTCGCCCGGTTATGGCAGCGGGTTAGTGACTGGTTGCGCTCAGGCCGAACGAGCCGCCGCCCGCTATCTGCGCCAGCACGGCTATCGCATCATAGCGCGGAACCTGCGTACCAAGCTGGGGGAAATAGACATCGTTGCCAAGCATGATGGCTGGCTGGTAGTGGTAGAAGTGCGCAGCCGCACCGAAGATTCCCCGGTCAGCCCCCAGGCCGGCCTCACCCGAGCCAAGCAGCACAAGCTCCGCCAGCTCACCGAGCAGTTCCGCAAGCAATACCGTCTGAGCCATCTACCCGTGCGTGTGGACCTACTGGAAGTCATAACTGACCAGGGTGGGGGGATTCATTCCCTCCAGGTATTGGAAGGGTTGCCGCTGGGCGATCGCTGACTGTTCGTCGCCGCCCGCTCCTCAGGTATCAAATACAATCTGTACTTGCAGCCCTTCAGGGAATGACTTTATCTCCAGGTCGTGGTAAGTAGTAGGTGATCGGTGGCCTCTTCCCCACTCACGACGCCAGCCTGGCCCTGGGCGGTAAGGGCCGTCTCGTCTAAGTTATCTACCGTGAACGTCACCGGAATCTGGCCTTCTTCGCTGAGATACAACAGCTCGCGGAGGCATTCTATCAGGAGACGCTCAGGGCTGTCGGCTGTGGAGGTGAACGCTACTTGCCGCTGCGGTTGGAGGCTCTCCGCCGCTATCAGCAGCGAAATCATACCGCGCCCGGCGTTCTGGATTAGTTCACGCAGATCCTGACCGCGAGCGAGAATGGCATAGTCAGCGGTATGTTCCACCTGTTCAAAGGGTTCCTTCACAGCCCCACCTCCCGACCGCCATCTAACTACCTACATACCCAGCAAATCCAGGGCCTTTTGGGCAATACAGGGCGCACCGGATTCACCATATCTGTCCTGGACTCCCACCATATCCAGTCGGATGGCCTGGCCCACGTCACCGCGGGTAATGGCACCAGCCACCAGATTGCCAAATCCACCCACCTGGTGCTCCTCAGCCGTGATTATCACTGGAATCTCGCAGGCCGTGGTCACTATGGCCTCTTCGTCCAGGGGTTTTACGGTATGAACATTGAGGATTCTGGTCTCAATCTCATAATCTTCTTTGAGGATATAGGCCGCCCGCATCGCTTCGGGGACCATCGGTCCGCAGGCAATTATGGCCAACTGTTCATCTTCAGAATCATAGTCCGCAGCTAATACTGTCTCAAAGGCATCTACGAACTGATCCTGCTCGCCGCGATATCTTATCACATTGGCCATACCAAACTCAAAGGGTGTCTGCTCATTGGTTACTACGGGGGTGGCTTCCCGCGCGTAGCGAACCACTGCCGGGCCATCAATGGCCGCGATAGCTTCTGTCGCCTTGGTCGTCTCCACCGCATCACAGGGGACAACCATATGGAAATTAGGCAGGCAGGTAATGACACTTATCTCCTCCAAGGCCTGGTGGGTAGCGCCATCTGGCCCCACCGAAATCCCGCCATGAGCATCAGCAATCTTGACACTAAAGTCATTGTAGCCAACGGTGGTGCGCAGTTGGTCCCAGTTGCGGCCCGTGGCAAAAACCCCGTAGGAGCCGATAAAGGGTATCTTGCCTTCCTTGGCAAACCCCGCCGCTACCAGAGCCATATTAGCCTCGGCGATGCCAATGCTGAAGAAGCGCTTAAGTCGCTCGGGGTCTTCAGTCTTGCCATCGGGCTTGTAGAAGCGGTCCATGCGGATAGAGCCGGTAATGTCAGCCCCATGGGCTACTACCCGCTCGTCGGCGCCCAGCTTGGCGATGGCTCGGCCAAAGCCATTGCGAGTAGCATCCATCTCCACTACCATATTGTCAGCATGATTCCACCAGTAGTCGCGGCTGAACTGGGGCATGGCGGCTGCTATCTTCGCATCTACCTGGTCTTGATAGTCTTCAGCTATCTGCAGCAACGCATCCACCCGCTCCGGCGGGAACAGATCGGTCGCACCGATACTCTCCAGAGCCACATCCAATGATTCAGGCCCGGAGCGGGCTTTGGGAACTACCCCA
This sequence comes from Candidatus Zipacnadia bacterium, assembly GCA_029821215.1. Classification (GTDB taxonomy): domain Bacteria; phylum Armatimonadota; class Zipacnadia; order Zipacnadales; family Zipacnadaceae; genus JALGTV01. The sequence continues at coordinate 2,839 of JALGTV010000031.1, forward strand.
TGATAGCCGACTACATCCTCGGCATAGCTGACGCCTTTACCCTTGATGGTGTGGGCTATGATCAGCGCTGGTTGGCCCGTAACCTTATCGGCTTGCTCCAGGGCATCCAAAATCTGGTGCATATCGTGCCCATCTATCTCAATCACATACCAGCCAAAGGCCTCGTATTTGGCCCTTAGCGGGCTTACCTTCATTACTTCTTCCGTGGAGCCATCAATCTGTAATCTATTGAAATCAATAATGCCGACCAGGTTATCCAGTTGGTAGTGAGCGGCACACATTACCCCTTCCCAGATTGAGCCCTCATCCTGCTCACCATCACCCATAAGACAATAAACCCGATAATCCTTGTCCTCTAACTTGGCATTCAACGCGCAGCCAATGGCTACTCCCAGCCCCTGCCCCAGCGATCCCGACGAGAACTCCAGCCCGGGCAGCTTGAACCAATTAGGGTGACCTTCAAAACCCGAGCCCAGTTTTCTCAGCAGAACCGTCTGCTCGATTCCCGACACGTCTTCAAAGTTGGGCAGCACCTCATCATGAAAGCTAACCCGGCGATTATCAAAATAGCCAGCCATACCCAAAGCCACATAGAGCGCCGGGGCCTTGTGCCCGGTGGACCAAAACACCCGGTCGCGGTCTTCCCACTGAGGATTTTTGGGGTCGTGACGAATGTGCTTTAAGTACAGAGCGGCGGTAATATCCATAATGGACATAGTACCCCCGGTATGTCCCGAGCCGGCCGCCGTCAGCGAAATCATATTCCAGGCACGCATTTCGCGCGCTTTGTCTATTAGTTCCGCCACCGTATAGTCTTTTGTGACTTGTCCGGTTTCCGAGTCAATGATCGGCATTCATATCACTCCGCAGATTGATAATCTTCTTATAGTCTGTCTTCAAGTCAACTGCTCTAATTCTTTAGCCTCTGCTTGTCAACCTTGCCTGAGGCGAATACTGGTAGGCCTGCCCCTCCATTGCCTGCTGAATTGACCGGCCAAGACAAAACTAACCACCATATACCATGGTCCCAATGCCGGCATCAGTGAACAGCTCCATAAGCAGTGAATGAGAAAGGCGTCCGTCAATCAGGTGGGCCCGCTGCACCCCGCCGGTGATGGCGGTAACGCAGCTTTGGAGTTTGGGGATCATACCTGCCGCCACCTGGCCGGCAGCCAGCCGCTTCTCCGCCGCGCTGGCGGTCAGTTCGCTGATAAGGCTGTCGGGGTCATCAGGGTCTTCCAGTAGACCGGGTACATCGGTCAGCACGACTAACTTGACGGCCTGCAGGGCGGCGGCCAGGTGACCGGCCACCGTATCCGCGTTGATATTGTAGCTCTGCCCCTCCTCATCGGTCCCAATGGATGAAGCCACTACGATGTAGCCGCTTTCAGCCAGGGTGGTGATGGCCTGAGGGTTAATGCTGACCACATCGCCGACAAAGCCCAGATCCACCTCGGCTGTCTTCTTGCGGGCAACAATCATGTTGGCATCCTTGCCCGAGATACCGACGGCCTGACCGCCAGCGGCGTTAATCAGGGAAACTACCCGCTGATTCACACTCCCCACCAGCACCATCTGGGCAATTTCCATAGTCTCAGCATCGGTAACCCGCAGTCCCTCCACGAACTGCGCCTCCATACCCAGCTTGTCCATCATCTGGGTGATTTGGGAGCCGCCCCCATGGACGACTACCACGTTGATGCCCACATATCTGAGCAATACCAGGTCCTGGGCGACACTACGCTGCAGGGCCGGCTCGGTCATCGCCGCCCCGCCGTACTTGACTACCACTGTCTTGCCTGCCCACTGCTGGATATAGGGCAAAGCCTCCACAAGTGTGCTGGCCCGCTGTTGCAGTTCTTTCATAGTACTTCTCCTAACTGAGTCCGGTGTTGATGGTTATAAGTAATTCGTCGTTTACTGTCAGCAGACCTCCTATGATGATACCAGGACTGTACAATACAGTGGTGCCGGTCTTGCGGCCATTGGCTCTCCGCAGCCGACTGTATATTTGCTGTCCGGTGTAACTAAATATTAATCCATTGGGTTGTTGACAAAAATGAATATATTGAGTATAATCTTTTCCGTGTTGAGACTGTGTCTCATTCTTAGGCGGTGAGCAACATGAGTCTGTCAGCGCAAGACGTAATCAACGAGCTACAGCACGCGGGGTTGCGTATCACCACCCAACGGCGCAGTATTATTGAGCACATACTGCGTATGCCTGCCCACTTCAGTGCTGACGAGTTGCTTGCTGAGCTGCACAATGGACAGATGGAAGTCTCCCGGGCCACTGTGTACCGACTGCTGCCCAAGCTGGTACAACTGGGAGTAGTCAGGGAAGTCATATATGGCGAGGAGCATAGGCATTATGAAGTGGTCGGCGAAGACCAACAGTATCATGGGCATCTGATTTGTGAGCAGTGCGGACGGGTAATAGATTTTGTATGCCCCGCGGTGGAAGGGGCGATTATTGGGGTCTGTCGCGAGTATCGCTTCTGGCACCATAGCCACACTCTGGAGATTACCGGGCTGTGCGAAGACTGCCAAGACCAACCGCTTAACAATTGAGGAGATAAGATTATGGTTCAACTAAACTGCTTTCGGTTGGTAGCTGTGTTTGCTGTGGTTATAATCTGCGCCGGTGGTTACAATTCACTCGTATGGTCAGCACCCTGTGGTGGCGCCATTATTCCCTTTGCCGAAGTGGTGGAAAAAGATGTAATATGTATGGATATTGATCTCACTAAACCCTTGGGGAACGGCGATAGTCAGATGATGCTCAACAGTCAGTTTGGTGTGGATCACAGAACCGATGTCGGCCTGGATATTCCTATCAAAGGACACCAGCGGGCTGTTTTCAATCTTACTCACATGGTTTATGAGGGGCGCGAAGGTGTAGTGAGAGTAGGTATATTAGGCGGAGGAAGTCAGGGGGACGAAACCCTGGAGGCAGTGGCCCAAATAGAGCCGGGGCCGTTCACTTTGTCTTTGGGCGCCGCTAATTCGTTGCCGGAGACGTGGGGATTTGGAGGGGTGCAATTTGCGGCCGGCAGTCGGGCCAATGTCTATCTGGAAATGGTAGGTGGGAGCGACAGCCAGGCAGCAGCCAGTTTGGAGGTGGCTCTGCCTCGCAACCATAGCCTTTTGCTCAGCCTCATAACTAATTGGGAGGGCGACGAGAGCCTATATGTAGATTGGGGCGGGGCCTTTTAACCGAGCTGTCCATGCATGATGGGGGATTCCCCCCGAAGGAATTGCTAATCCAACGAAGAAACATCGGTTCCTGTTGGCAGATATGAATATGAAAGAGATAGTCAGTTGATTATATCAGCGGCAGACATGAGACCGGGACAAACCGGGACAGTAGTTGATCTGGCCGGTGGCCGCGGCATGGTGCGGCGGATGCAGGCCATGGGTATTCGGCCCGGTGTGCCGATAACTAGGCTCAGTGGCCAGCCCTTTCGCGGGCCGGTTAGCCTGCAAGTAGGCGCCACTCAGGTAGCGGTGGGCTATGGCTTAGCGCGGCGCATTATGGTGGAGGTGGCGAGTTGAGACGCATCTTGTTGATGGGCAATCCCAACGTCGGTAAGAGCGTGGTCTTCTCCAGGCTAACCGGAGCCGACGTTATTGTTTCTAATTACCCCGGAACCACGGTAGAGTTCACCAAGGGGCGTATGAAGCTGGATGGGGAACGCGCCGAGGTCATTGATGTCCCCGGCACCTACACCCTTGACCCCACTACCCGCGCCGAACAAGTGGCCGCTGAGATGGTATCCCAGGGCGATATCATAGTGGATGTGGTGGATGCCACTAACCTGGAGCGCAATCTGAACCTCACCCTCCAGCTATTGCAGACGGGCAAACCGGTGATCGTGGCCTTGAATATGTGGGATGAGGCCGGCCACAAAGGGATTGAAATTGATGTAGAAGCGCTTGAACAAATCCTGGGGGTTGCCGTGGTACCTACGATAGCCATCAGCGGACGCGGCATCAACACGCTCGTTCAGCGTCTGGATGAGGCAAGTACCGGCACACCTCGCTTCTTAGGATGTGACCGGTGGAGTACGGTAGGCCACATAGTAGATCAGGTGCAGCGCGTCACCCACCGCCACCACACGTTCTTAGAGAACTTGGCTGACCTGTCCCTGAAACCGTGGACTGGTATCCCCCTGGCGGTGGTGTTGGGCCTGGTTTCTTTCGCCGTCATACGGTTCATCGGTGAGGGACTGATAGGCTACCTGTTTGATCCTCTGTTTGAAAGACTTTGGGCCCCGGTGGTGCTCCACCTATCGGCATTGTTAGGCCCCGGTAGCTTCTGGCATGAGCTGTTGGTGGGCAAGTTAGTAGCGGGAGAGATAGATTTCGTGGAGTCGTTAGGATTGCTGACTACCGGATTGTATGTGCCGCTGGCTATGGTACTGCCCTACGTGTTTGCCTTCTATCTGGTGCTCAGCCTGCTGGAGGATATTGGTTATTTGCCTCGCCTGGGGGTCCTGGTGGACACCATAATGCACCGTCTGGGCCTGCACGGTCTAACTATTATCCCCATGATGTTGGGATTAGGCTGCAATATACCCGGGGCATTGGCCACCCGCGTCCTGGAGACACGCCGCCAGCGTTTTATCGCCGCCACCCTAATGGCCATTTGCGTTCCCTGCATGGCCCAAATAGCTATGGTAGTGGGCCTGTTAGGCAAGTTCGGAGCGGCAGGCCTCATTCCTGTATTCGGCACCCTGGCGATACTGTGGGTAGTGTTGGCCCTGATATTTAAGGCAGTTCTGCCCGGCGAGGCCCCGGAAATATTTATTGAGATTCCCCCATATCGCATCCCCGCTCTGCGTACTACTGGTCAGAAGGTCTGGCTACGCACCCGCCAGTTTGTTGCTGATGCTGTCCCCTATGTGCTACTGGGCGTACTAATCGTTAACGTCTTATACGTAGCCGGTATCATTCAGTTTATGGGACGTATCCTGGCGCCCATAATTACAGGGATATTGGGCTTGCCCGCTGAAGCCGTAGCCGCGTTGCTGATCGGCTTTCTGCGCAAGGATGTAGCCGTAGGTATGCTCGCCCCCTTGGGCTTAACCCTCAAGCAGCTAATCATCGCCTGTGTGGTGTTAACCTCCTATTTCCCCTGTGCCGCTACCTTCGCGGTGCTGCTGCGTGAATTCGGCGCTAAAGGTATGGCCAAAGCAGCAGTGCTTATGGTCGTGGTGGCTCTCAGCGTCGGTGGCCTACTTAATCTGCTTCTGTAGCCAAGCACCCACCTCATACCGACAAGTTCCCCCTACGGCCATCTTCTCTGCGATGCTGGGAGGAATTACTGGCTGCAAGGGGAAACATACGGTATAAGCCCAGCAGGAAGGGCAACCATCAGCCAGGAGGTGGTCTAATGGTCCAGAATAGACGAGGCCGGATCGGTTGGCAAGTAGGAGTAGTCATAATCGCTGTTCTGGCCGTGACCATCCGGGCCACAGCCGCTGAAATTGTGGTAGTGGACCTGCCCAGCTATGGTCGGCTGGCGAAGGTGGCTGATAACCTGACCGAAGAGCTGGAGAGCCGGGGAGTGGAGTTACTGAGTGCGGAGGAGGCGGCCGCACTGGAAACCAGGCCCAGCGCTGTAGTGACTGATGACGATCACGCTACCGAAGAAGGCCAGGCTCAGATGCTGGAAGAGCTGGTGCGGGAGGGCGGTGGACTGGTGTTGTTAGTAGGCCGTTCCCGACGGCATGTGGAGCAGGCCAACGAGTTTCTCAAGCCGCGGGCTATGGAGATTGCCGCCGACCCCGAGGCCCGTGGTCCAGTACGCTGGATTGATAGTCCGCTTACCACCGGGCTACAGCCACCAGTCAGCGGATCGCTGCGTATGAGCATAAGCGGGGCGCGGCTTATGCCCGTGGCTCGCCAGGGTGGTCGGGTGGTCTCCGCAGGCAGGGCATTGGGTGAAGGCGGCATAATCGTTATTCCCACGGAAATGATCCAAGAAGGTCTCCAACAACATCCACCTGATAAAAATGGGCTACGTTTGTTAGTGCGGGCGGTATCCTGGGCCTCGCGGCTGGAGGAGTTGAAGCCGGCGGCCCCTGCCCCACCGCCGCGACCACGTCCCAAACTACCCACCCCCGCTGAAACCAGGCTGCCGCTGGAGTCCACTGACTTTACCGAGGCTATCCTCTATGACTCTCGGGCCCCTAAAGACAACTGGCCCCAGATCAACGCCTGGGCTCAGGATATCCTGAGCCATACCGGATTGCCCGTCAAAGCGCTACGGGTGGAAGGGACTGATAACCCGCTGGTAGCGGCTCTGTTGAGCAATCCAGAGTTGGTAGTATTAGGAACATGGCGGCAGTTTAGCGAACAGGAGATCGGCGCCCTGGGTCATTACGTGGCTGCTGGCGGCCGCCTATTGGTGATAGCTCATGCTTATTCACCGCGGCAGATAAACCTGGTGTATATGAACGCCGTACTGAGTCAGTTCGGCGTCCTGGTGCGCCTCAATCGGCGGGGTGGGATAGGTGAAGTGGTGGATAGCTCTATCACCGAGGCAGAGGAGCTGGGCCAGATGCGCGGCGGAGTGCGCATCTACGGCAGTGACATTGAACCGGTGGCAGTAGTCGGCGAGCACGTGATGGCCGCTATCACCACCTACGAGCACGGGCAAGTAGCGGTACTGGATGGCGGGCCGCTGCTGACTGACGACCGTTATCGGGATGTTTTCCACACTTGCCTGGATTGGTTGACACAAGGAAGATAGCTATGCTATACGATTTTCATACTCATACCTGTCTTAGTGATGGCGCATTGGCCCCGATGGAGCTAATTCGACGCGCTATGGTTAAGGGCTATACCGCCCTGGGCATTGCCGACCACTGCGCCCGCGGGAGTATGCGCCGCATCATTGAAGAGGTCCAGGCCGATTGCCTGCTGGCTCGAGAGCGCTGGGATTTTCTCGCTCTTACCGGAGTGGAGATAACCCATGCCCCGGCCTCGTCCATACCTCAACTGGCCGCTGAGGCCAAGAAGTTAGGCGCTGAAATCGTGGTAGTTCACGGGGAGACACTGGTTGAACCCACCGAGCCGGGCACCAACCTGGCGGCAGTAAGCTGCCCCCAGGTGGATATTCTTGCCCATCCCGGCCTGCTCACCGAAGAGGAGGCCCAATTGGCCGCCGAAACCGGCGTGTTTATTGAATTGACAGTTCGCCAGGGGCACTGTCTGAGCAATGGTCTGGTGGCCACCATGGCTCGGCGCGCTGACGCCGCGCTGATGCTTAACTCTGATGCCCACCAGCCATCTGACCTACTTACCGAGCAGTTCGCCCAGCAGATGGTGCGGGCCGCCGGGATTCCCGAACAGTATATAAAAGAGATTCTCATAGATAATCCCCAGGAGTTACTCCATCGCATCCGGGCCCGGGCTGAGGCGAATCTATGACCAAGCGAGACCTACTGCTAATAATCGTCTCTGCGGCTATTGCTCTGACCGGTTGTGCCCGGGGCGGAGAAGATGGGGGCAGCGTGGTACCCGCGGCTGTGCTGCAAATTGTCTGGCAGATGGACGGGCCGATCAATGACAGCTTCTATTACTTTGTGGCCTTTGACGCCGACCAGGACCAGGGGGCCGACTTTCCCGTGCCGGTAGCGGCAGGCCCATATTGGGGCAATGGCTGGGGCACCGGTTCAATTACCCACTTTCTCCAGTATCACGCCGGCTCCTACGAGCTGTACCAGGCCGACCTGGATATTGTGCTGCGCGAGGCCACCGGGGGCTTTCAGCAGGTCACTGGCGATGTTACCGGAGGCAACGCCGGCGTCTATACGCTCACCGTCACCGCCGTAACCCCCGGCAATCCCGATATAGCAGAAGTAGAAATACAGTTTGAGGCGGCCAGCACTGGTCAGACTACCACCACAACCGCCACCCTTCCTGCCAACTCCACCGTAGATGCCGGCCAGTCACCCATTCCCGGGATAGGTTTTGTTACCGGCAGTTTCAGTGTGGGCGACCAGGCTGTCATTGCTTTGGAGATTGGGGCGACGGCGACCCTCTTAGGCCCGCCCTACGAGTATGTCCTGCCCCAGGGCGGCAGTACATTGCAGGCCACGGTTGACCTCTCCCGTCTCGGCCAGAATCTGACCAACCTAAGCATCAATTTTATCACCACCACCGAGCTAATCTTTGATCCCCAGGTCGTTAATCCCAACGAAAATGTCTATGATGGGCTGGGGCCCCTGGGCAATGACGCTATCCGCGTATTCAATCCCCAGGATTTCGTGGCCATCAGCAATAGTACCGCCTTCATTCACGAAGAAGCCGATGACACTACTTTGACCGGCCCTGCCACTCAGCAGGAACAGGCAGCGGTAGACATAGTTGACTGGCAGATAGTCCCGCGCCGCCTACGCTAAGGAAGGCCGCCGATGCGGGTAGTAATTCAGAGAGTAAGTGAAGCCAGCGTCACCATCAATGGCCAGCAAGTGGCCGCCATTGGACCGGGACTGGCAGTTCTAATCGGCTTTGCTGATGCTGACGAGGACGAGCAAATTACCTGGATGGCCCGCAAAATCGCAGGGCTGCGGATATTTGCCGACCAGCAGGAAAAGATGAATCTATCGGTACAGCAGATTGGCGGGCAGGTGTTGGCAGTGCCCAACTTTACCCTGTACGGGGATGTGCTCAAGGGCCGCCGGCCCAGCTTTACCAGGGCTGCCGCCCCCCAGCAGGCCGAAGAGGCCTTCAATAGATTTATCCAGAAGCTTCAAGCCGAAGGGCTGGAGGTACACACTGGCCGGTTTGGTGAGCACATGCAGGTAGAACTGCTCAACGATGGCCCGGTAACCCTCATCATAGATACCAATCAGTTATCATAGTGTCGCTTGCCCCTGCGGAACATAAAGTTTACACTGGGGCAAGGAAGGGAAAAGGGTAGACCGTGGTGAATCTGTACTTCGACACTTAGGTAGTAACGTATCAATCTCCGCTGGACTGAAGAGAGGACTGACAATGAATACCAGTCGGGTAGTGGTAAACGTGACCATCGGCGGACTATTGGTTTTGCTGCTGGCTGCAGCCGGGGGCTACGCTGATGGCGTAACCCTGCGCTATAAGTTTGTCCCCCAGCAGCAGATTGCCTATCAGCTATGGGCAAGCGGGACCGGGAATGTTTCCTTC
>JALGTV010000032.1 GCA_029821215.1 Candidatus Zipacnadia bacterium
TCGTCTTTAACCGCTCGGTATTCCTCCACCACTCCTCGCGTGCTGACCAATTCAACCTCAGTTAGCTCTTCCTGGAGAAACTGATAGGTGGCATAGGTGAGGTTATCGGCTTCAAAGCCGACCCGATTGGCTGCCGATTGGGCAAGGTACTTAACGACATCGCGGTAGTACTTGGCCGTCGCGAAGATAGCCCGGCAGTCCTGCAATTGGGCCGCTGCCTCTTGCTCGTAGCGACGGTCGGTAACTACCGCCAACTCCCGGGGGGTCAGCACGCCGATACCTTCCCCCGTGAATCCCGTCAGGTAGCGGAGGTTGGCCGGCGCCGAAACAACGAAGGCCTGGAGGTCGTTTCCCTTGATCCAATCCTGCAATCTGTGCTGACGCTGCTGGTAAGCGGTTATGAGGACTCCTCCTCGGCAATTCGCTTAGCCGCATATAGCGCCAAAATGTAGCTGTCCGCCCCGAAGCCTGAAATCTGGCCCCGGCAGACTCCGGCAGTCACCGACTCATGACGGAATTGCTCCCGCGAGAAGATATTGCTCAGGTGCACCTCAATGGTCGGCAGTCGGACAGCGGCGATAGCATCGCGCAAGGCTACCGAAGTGTGGGTATAACCGGCGGGATTGATGATTATCACTTCAGCCCGCTCATCAGCCTGCTGAATAGTCTCAATCAGTTCCCCCTCGTGATTGGACTGGACAATGGTCACTTCCAAGCCTAACTTTTCGGCATGCAGGCGGATCATTTCATTGATTTCAGCCAGAGTGCGGGTGCCATACACGTCAGGCTCACGCAGCCCCAGCAGGTTTAAGTTGGGGCCGTGGATTACTATCACTTTGGTCACTTGTCTTCCTCCTTGATCAACGTCATACGGCTCTGCGGGCCGGGTAGCTGGTGATGGGTAAGGATATAATCGGCGATCTGGGTATCATCCTCTTCCCACCCGGCTACTGCTGTGGCCCCGGCTGTCTCCTGCTGCCCCTCTCTCAACCAGGCCAAGCCTTGCTGGAGCACTTGTTGAGCCGGAGAAGGATGTTGCTGGTTCTCCAACAACGTGGCCAGACTTACCAAACCGCGGCCAGCAAATAGCTTTTCGCCCGCCGACAGCGATTTACCTTCCGCCTGCAATGCCAGCTTCTCCAGCGCTTGTTGGGCGGCATTGGGCTGGTCCAGGGCCAGGTACAGTTCACCCGCTCTCATCAAGTCCCGCATCTTCCCGCTATCAGTCAGTCTGCCAGCGATTTCCACCGCCAGGCTGCGCAGCCGCTGGTATTGCTGTTCGTCCCAGCTTCCCATCAATTCGTGCAAAGCCCGCAACATGGGCGCTTCCCGCAAGTAGCGAGTCAGTACCTTCGCCGCAATACTCAGGTACAGATACTCCTGCTCAGTTTCATTTCGTTGGGCTGCCTGGTCGGCCAGGAAATGCCACGCATAGGCATATGCGGGTTGAGCAAACTCCTTTATAGCTGCATACTTTCGTACCGGACTATCATATAATTGCACTATCCGCCGGTAGCTATCCTCGGCCTGGTCAAGTGCATCAGCCTGCTGGTATAGCCTCGCTAGCGATAGCCAGCCATTAACGTAGGTCGGATACTCCTTCACAGCCCGGCGAGCGGCACCAATAGCGGACGGAGCCTCGCCCATTTGTGCGTAGAGAGCAGCAAGGTAGCGGTAGTTGGCCGGCTCAGTAGGCCGCAATCTGGCCGCCTCGCAGCGAGCTCTGACGGCACGTTCCACAGCCACCGGCCCGGCGAAGGCCGCTCGGCTGGCCTGGTAGTCAGATAGGTCTTCATACAATTGGGCATCTAACGGGTCTAACTGCAACGCTCGTTTTATCTGCTGGACTGCTTGACTATAAAGACCCCTCTGGGCCAATGAGTCAGCTTGGGCTGCCCGATACTGGGCACTCAACCCTATAACACTGCCGACCAGACCCGCAATAATAATCAACACTATCGCCACCCGCACCGCAATGGTAACGGCAGCGTGCCCCCGGCTTGTTTGCGCCCGAGCTGCGCTGGCGCCTATAGCTAACCCCAACAGTGCCCACAAAGTGAGGGCTACCGCCGGGCAATACCACGAATAATCAACCAGATTGTGGATCAGAAAGCCGACAACAGCAGCCAAAGCCGCCACCAGCAGCGCTCGCTGAGCGGGTGATGCTGCCCGCAGGCGTCGGATAGCAAGCAGCACAATAGCGGAAATGGCTGTTAGCAAGGCTATTAGCGATGGTAGACCACTCTCGGCGGCAATCTGCAGATAGCTTTGATGGGCCATACGGGTAAAGCCGGCCTGGGCAAAACGGGGATAGATGTAGGCAAAGCTGCTCGGTCCAAACCCCCACACCGGTCGGGCGGCAATCATATTTAGGGTCCCGCGCCACGTGTAGTAGCGAAAGGCAATAGAATGGCTTTGGGTAGTAAAAGCAGCTACCACTCGTGTGCTTATGGGCGGCAGGGCCAACGCCAATCCTCCCGCCACTACCAATCCCCCCACCGCCAGCCACCGAACCCATACAGCAGCTCTGGTGCCGGGCTCAGGAAGGGCTATGGCTAATACAATGACTACCGCCCCTGCCGCCAGCAGACCGCCCTTAGAACCAGTTAAAAGCAATGCCGCTGCCAGCACCACGACCACAAGTACTCCAGCCACTAAGCCGACTACATAGTCTTCCCGCTCTCTGTGTTGTCCCCACCACCAGAGAACAGATATGGCCAGAGGCAGAACAAGGAGCAGATATCCCGCCAGCAGATTAGGATTGTGGAAGGACCCAAAAATGCGCCAGGTGACATCACCGGCGGCGGCCACCGTCTGCACATACTCGCGCAGCCCCCATATAGCGGCTACAAGACCGCCGGCCAGCATCGCTGCCCCAACTGCTCTCCGCCATCCGGAGTGCTTCCCTAAACCCTGACAAAGCCAAAATACCAGTATATAGCTAACCACCTGACCCACTGCTACCAAGCTGTCGTGGAGGTAGACGGACCCCAGTACACTTATCGCTGACAGACCCAGGAACAAAGATAGGGCAATATCTATCAGGGTAGGCCGGGGTGCAGTAGCGGCGGGCAAAGCGCCCAGCATCCAGATGACAGCCGCTGTCAGCACCATAGCCACTATTAGCAGTGACTGCCATAGCAGCAGCTTACCAGCTAATACTGGCAGGGTAGCCAGACAGACTACTATCAGGCTCCCCGCGATGTATTGGCTTATACGGTTGGTGGGGGACATTTGCTTGCTCTAATCAGATGTATTGACATTAAGGGAGTATCCTTATACTTCTATCTTCATGGCACCTTACCTGCTTTGCTCGGGGGTTGGGAAGGGAAACCATAGTCTCAAGGGGAAGTTATCCAGTACCATGACTACCGAAACTATTGAATTTATGACCGATGTCGCCCAGGATGCCGGCGAGGTGGCCCAGAGGTATGGAGAAGATGTTCGGACCGTGCGTAAAGCGGATGGCAGTCTGGTAAGTGAGGCCGACCGCGCTGTGGAGCAGTTAATTCGGCGGCGGCTCCAGGCGCGATGGCCCGACGATGGCTTGATCGGAGAAGAACTGGGGATTGATGACCTGACCCAGGCACGGGTCTGGTGCCTGGATCCCATTGATGGTACTCATAATTTCGTGGCTGGCTTGCCACTATGGGTAGTCTCCATCGGGCTATGCGAGCACGGCTTGCCTACGGCGGGAGTAGTGCATGCTCCGATGCTGAACTTGACCTACACTGGCGCGCCTGATATTGGTGCCTTTGTCAATGGTCGCCCCCTTGCCGCTCTCCAGGATAAAGAGTTACGCCCTAATGATCTTATCGGTGTTACCAGCGTTACCAACCAGCCTCTGCAACTGCCCATCCCCCATAGAATGCGCAATCTGGGCAGTGGTGCCCTGCATGCTTGCTGCGTCGCGGCCGGCATTTTCAAGGCGGCAGTTTTCCCTGATTGGTACGTCTGGGACCTGGCAGCCGCCTTAGCTATTACCGCCCCCCTCGGAGTCCAGGCCCGCACTCTGGACGGTAAGCGCCTGGATAGCCTGGCCAATTTAGACCCCCGCCAGCGCCAGGGGCTACTGGTACTGGCCCCCGCCCCACTATGCGGCCGGCTGGTAGCCAGTATTGAGCAAGTGGGGAAATAGAGAGCAAATCGGCAGCCGGTACAGGATTAGGTGTTCTGGTCAGTTAGTTGCTTGGCCAGGCGGTTGGCCAGATGGGTGTAGCGCTGGCGTTCGGGGGTAGTGCTGATAGCTTTATAGATGCCGCGGCGATTACCGATGATGCAGACCATCTGCTCAGCCCGAGTCAGGGCCGTGTACAGGAGATTGCGCTGCAGCATCACATAGTGACTGGAATGGATAACTATAACCACCGCCGGGTACTCGCTGCCCTGGGACTTATGAATAGTCAGGGCATAGGCCAGCTCTAACTGATCCAGCTCCCCGAAGTCGTAGCTGACCTCGCCTTGCTCAAATGCCACCGTAAAGGTGCGGCGTTCGGTATCAATAGCGGCGATCTCACCAATGTCACCATTGTACACCGATTTGTCATAGTTATTGACTGTCTGCAGAACTCTATCTCCGCAGCGAAAAGTGATATTGCCGCGCTGCATTTGGGTCCTGGCCGCCGTGGCCGGATTAAGTCGCTGTTGCAGAGCTGCGTTTAGCGCCTGTACGCCCAGCGGTCCCCGGTGCAGGGGAGTGATAACCTGAATCTGCGCCGGTGAAAACTCCAGCTTCGGCAGGCTGACAGTAGTGGTGTGAATTACCTTATCAGCCGCCGCCTCGGGATCCTCCTCCTCCAGAAATACACAGTCTTCGCGCTTCCAGTCAGCGGGCGTGGGCAAGTAAGGATGCTGGCCATTGTTTATGCGGTGGGCATTGCGTACTAACAAACTTCCCTGCCGCTGGCGATGAATGGTAGTCAACTGACAGGTGGCAACGGCCTCAGACTCCACTAAGTCCCGCAGCATATTGCCCGGACCGACACTGGGGAGCTGGTCGGCATCTCCTATCAGCACCAGTTGACTGCTGTCCGATAACGCTCGCAGCATATCCCGGGCCAGCAGGACATCCACCATACTGGCCTCATCAATTATCAATGTGTCAACCGGCAGCGGCTCAGCTTCTCCATAGCGAAAACTGCCGCGACGCGGATCATACACCAGCAGACGGTGGATTGTGGAAGCCGGCCTACCGGTGAGTTGCTCCAGACGCTTGGCAGCCCGACCGGTCGGCGCCGCCAAAGCCACGCGTCTGCCTAATGCCTCGCAGGCATCGGCTAACAGCCGGATTATGGTGGTTTTGCCGGTGCCAGGGCCGCCAGTGATGAGGCACAATCTGCTCCCCAGGGCTGCCGCCAGTGCATTTTTCTGCTCGTCGGTCACCGGCAGCTCCCCGAAGGCCTCGCGCCGCTGCAGCCACTGGTCAAGCTGCTTGATGGTCGGCTTCTTCTCTACACTGGCAACCGCCAACGCAGCCAGCCGGTCAGCTACTTCCTGCTCGGCAGACATCATATGCGGCAGGTACACCGAGGGGCCTTCACTGGCCCTGAACTCGCGTTCTATGATTACCTGTTGGCTTTCGACCAGGCTGTTTAAGGCCACTTCCAGTCGCTGCTGCGTCATACCCAGTAATCTCGTTGCCTGGTGCAATAGGTCATCCTGGGGCAAATAGAAATGACCGGCCTCGGTAGCCTGAGCCAGCGTATGCAAGAGGGCAGCTTGTAGCCGTTGGGGATCATCCTCGGCCAAGCCCACACTACGAGCTATTTTGTCAGCGGTAGCAAAGCCGACTCCCGAAATCTCACTGGCCAGTCGGTAGGGATTGGCCTCCAGCACTTCAATGGCTTGCGGGCCGTAATGAGTGTATATGCGGGTAGCCAGCGCCGCACCCAGACCATGTTGGTGCAGGAACATCATCACTTCATGAATATCCCGATGTTGCTGCCAGGCCTCAATCAGGGCCCCGGCCCGTTTGGGGCCAATGCCGTCCACTTCTTGGAGCCGATTAGGATAGTTATCCAAAATATCCAGTGTTTCCTCGCCAAACTTCGCCACCAGTGCTTCAGCCAACTTGGGACCAATGCCATTCACTAAGTCGCTACTGAGATACTTCTTAATACCTTCAATGGTAGTTGGCCGCAGAAGCTGGTACTCGTAGAAGCGAAATTGCCGGCCATAGCGAGGATGCTCTTCCCAGTTTCCCGTCAGTCTGAGCCTCTCGCCGTCACTGGGACTGATCATAGCCCCAACGGCAGTGGTCAAGTCGGCCTGCTCTGTAACCACCCGGAGCACCGTCCAGCCGGTTTCGGGATTATGAAATACTACCCGCTCCAGGCTTCCCTCAATAGTTTGGTGCTCAGATTCACCAGCAGCCAACATAGCTACACTTAGCCCTTCTGAGGTCTAATGTCTAACAGGTAGGTTACGCAAGCCACCGTACTGTTGTCAAGTTTAACTGCCAAGGAATGTGGGGAGCCGGCGGAGAATATAGTCTCAGCAATAACAGCGAAATGAGGTGCATGCCAATGGCCGATAATATGACTGGCAAACAAAGAATACTTGCGGCGCTGTCCGGTGAGATACCAGACCGGGTACCGGTATTTGAGCTGTACATAAATGAACCTATGATTGTCAAGATAGCCAAACTTCTCACCCCGGGAGAAGTGGCAGCAGAGGCCGGGGCCGATATGTTCGGTGAGGAGCGCGACGATATCCTGGACCTATATTGTGTAATAGTAAGCGAGCTGGGCCTGGATGCCACCTGCACGAATTACTCCATCGGGCTGAAGCAAATTGACCAGCAGACTGCCCAAGACAAGTTCGGTACCCGTTATTCACTCAGCCAGCACGGGGAGCCGCTGCCCTTCGTTGGTCCTATCAACAGCTATGCTGATGCCCAGGCATTTGATATGGCCGGCTATCTGGAAGATGAAGACTTAGCACCTGTACAGCATATGATTGAAAGGCTGGGCCGCGATTGGGCTCACTTTCTGGTGCTCACCGACCCCTTCAAACTGAGCTGGCGGCTGCGCGGAGGTATGGAGAATCTGCTGATAGACTACGCCTTAGACGCCCAACTGGCTCATGCTCTGAGTCGCATCACTACCGACTACGACGTGGCTGTCATAGAAAAGGCGGCCCCACTGGGGATTGATGTGATAATTGTGCCCGGCGATTTAGCTGGGGAGACGAGTCTGCTAATGTCTCCGGACTACTACCGGGAATATCTAAAACCCTTTCACCGAGAAATTGTAACCTGCGCCCATAAGCACGGCCTTAAAATAGTGAAACACTCCGACGGGGATATCTGGCCGCTTATAGACGATTTCCTTGAGGTTGGATTTGATGGCCTCCATCCCATTCAGCCCCAATGTATGGATATTGGTCAAGTCAAGGATTATTTGGCCGGCCGCGCCTGCATCTTAGGCAATATAGACTGCCGTGATCTACTTGTTTTCGGCGGCGAGGAAGAAGTCCAGCAGACCGTCAGGAAGACTATTGAAATAGCCGCGCCCGGCGGCGGCTATATCATCAGTTCCTCTAACTCTATCCACCCGGGCGTGAAACCCGAGAACTACATCGCTATGGTGAAGGCCGCCCACAAGTATGGCCATTATGATGCTCGTTAGGAGGGCCGGCCAATAATTACTGGTTGGTGCGCAGTCGGCCGGCCACGACCGCCGTCAGCCACAGTACGGCACATATCCCCAGTAGGGGTAGGTCGCCTATCTGGTGATAGATAGATAGGCCGGCGCGGGGATAGACCTCGCCTTCAACGAAGTTGGCAGTGGATACGGGTATTTCCTTCACGACATCACCATAAGGGCTTATGATGGCCGACTGGCCCATAGTAGCCGCCCGCAGTACATACTTGCGCGCTTCCACCGCCCGCACCGGCGCAGTGTAGGAGTGCTGGAGGACCTCGGATGTACCTGCTGCCCACACGTCACTAGTAAGAAAGGCCAGGAATTGTGCCCCCCGCCGACAGAGCTGGCGGGTAGGCTCCGAGAAGATAGCCTCAAAGCAAATGAGTGCGCCCAACGGAATGCCTCGGACTGACATCAGCTTCTGCTGGTCACCGGGAACGAAATCAAAACGCCGTACTGGGTACCGTTCCAAGAATTTAAGCTGATCCCGCCACGGCACATACTCACCGAACATCACTAAGTGTCTCTTGCGATATTTGCCGACCAACTCGCCACCAGCATCAAACAGATAAGCGCTATTGTACAACTCCCCATCCGCGGTTTCCTCCAGCGCACCCGTTAACAGCCTGATTTGCCGATCCCGCACCAGTTGCGTGACTGCCTCCTGGTACACCGAATCCTGATTGAGCACCACCGGCAGAGCGGTTTCCGGCCAGACTACCAGGTCGAATCGGCCTGATATATGAGGGGTCAGCTCGCTGTAGACCTGTCGGCATCGTTCCGCGTCTTCAGCCGTTATCGGGCTGTGCAGGTCCACATTGCCCTGCACCAAAGCCACATGAAGCGGCTGACCGGTGGGTGGAGAGTAATCTCGCAGTGACAATGCCACTGTACCCCCCATATAGACAATACCGATTATGGCGTATCCGGCAATAACTGACGCGAGCATCCTTGGGTGTTGCCTATCGGTTGGCGGCGCGGTCAGCATCCGCATGTGTACAAGCATGCCGGCCAGCAGGGCATTGAACAGGACTATCAAGAATGTAACGGCGCTTGCGCCCAACACACTGGCTACCTGGAGGATAGGCAACATAGCATGCTGGCTGTAGGTGAGGCTGCCGAAGGTAAAGGATAGGGGGCCCAGATGCGAGCGCAAATACTCCACTAACACCCATCCACTGGCCATTGCTGCCGCCCACAGCAGAATTGAGGACACCCGACGCAGCGAGGTAACTGCCCATCCGAAAATGGCGAAAAACAGGCCCTGGAAAATCGCCAGCAGTATCCAGGGCAGCAGACCGAACATTAAGATGTACTGCATCAGCAACGCAAAGAAAACTGTTCCATACACCAGGCCCACCAGTGCCCCTTCCCCGGGGCTCGAGCAGCAGGCCAGGGCGTAAAACAGGGGCACCAAACCAATCCAGGCCAGCATGCCCATATCGGCAGGAGGGAAACTCAAGTAGCAAATCGCGCCCGCCAGGGCAGCGAACGCAAGCAGTAGTGCCCGCTTGGTTTGTGGTTGATTGGTCATTGCTACTGGAGGTATGTTGATTAGCCTCGGGTGGCGGCCAGCACCGATTTGACTTGGGCAGAAAGCTCGTCACTGGCCAGCTTGGCTATGAACCGTTCCATGCGCTCCAGGGCCTGTTTAAGTTGGTCAATGTGCGTGGCGTAAGTGCAGCGAATATGCCCGGCCCCGCATTCACCAAATGCCGGTCCCGGAATGGCAGCCACTTTCTCTTCCATAAGCAGTGCCCGGCAGAACTCGCTAGCACTCAGACCGGTATGCTGGATGCTGGGGAAGGCATAAAAAGCTCCTTTTGGTTCAAAGCAAGGAAGGCCAATGTCATTCAGGCCAGCTACGAACAAGCGCCGGCGTTGGTCATACTGGGCGATCATCTCGGCCATTTCAGCCTCACAGTTCTCCAGCGCCTCCAGTGCCCCATATTGGGCCAGCGCCGAACTGCACAGCGCCGTATAGCTGTGAATACGCATCATCGCCTTAATAATGGTGGCTGGCCCACAGGCATAACCAACTCGCCAGCCGGTCATGGCGTATGCCTTGGAAAAGCCATTAAGCAGCAGGGTCCGCTGCTTCATCTGGGGCAGGGAAGCAAAGCAGGTCGGTCGGCCTTCATAGGTCAATTGGTTATAAATCTCGTCCGCGATGACCAGCAGATCGTGTTTATCAGCTATCCGGGCAACTTCAGTTAGCTCCGAGCGGGTCATAGTTGCCCCGGTGGGGTTATTAGGATAGCTAAGCACCAGCGCCCGAGTACGAGCCGTTATGGCTGCCTGGACTGCATCGGGCTGGAGCTTGAAATCGTGCTCGGCTGAAGTGGCCACCACTACCGGCACTCCACCCGCCAGAGCTACACAAGGCTTGTAGGAAACATAGCAGGGCTCGTGGATAATTACCTCGTCGCCCGGATCCAGTACTGCCCGCATCGCCAGGTCCATACCCTCGCTGACCCCAGCAGTGATGAGAATCTGGTTGTCTGGGCTATACTCCACCTGGTAACGATGGTGAATATCCTGAGCAATAGCCTCCCGAAGCTGGAGCAGACCGTAATTGCTGGTGTAGGAAGTAAGTCCGTGCCGCAGTGCCTCCACAGCAGCGTCACAGATCTTCCAGGGTGTGGGGAAATCGGGTTCCCCCACCCCCAGACTAATGACATCGCTCTGGGTGGCTACCAGGTCAAAGAACTCGCGAATGCCTGAGGGGGGCAGGTCGGTTACCACCTGGGAAATTAGCGATTGCTGGGACATTATGGGCTCACCGCCAGGCGGTGATTGCCCGCTTCCTCACCCATTATG
>JALGTV010000292.1 GCA_029821215.1 Candidatus Zipacnadia bacterium
GGCACCATCATCTGCTGCTGGATGCCGGACTGGCCGGCGGCGGTGATCCTCACCAGATAGCGGCCCGGCGGCACTTTCGTTCCGTGGTGGCTACGACCATTCCACAGCATTAGATTACTACCCCTCTCCACCGGCCGGTCGGTGGCGACGTGTGCTACCCGGCGACCGGCGATGTTGAGTACCTCCACACTGATGCGACCGGCAGAGATCATCTGGCAGTGAATGGCAATATTGCCTGCTGGGGCCTGCTGGGCAATAACGCTGCCGATTAAGCCGCCCGCAGCGCTGGTAGCGGTAATAATAGGCCCGGCATGCTCCTGGGTGGGCAGCCCAGTGGCTATCTGTAGGCCGTCGGTGGCTTCAAAGCAGTAGCTGTAGTCGCTGCCCTCGGCCAGGCGAAGGCCCTTATGATAGATTACTCCGTCCTGGTAGTTGTGGTAGTTGCCCCCTGAGCCGGTCAGCCACTCCATAGTATAGGGACTGTCCTCCACCTGCACTTCGTCTTTGAACAAGTGCAGGAAAATGTAGCGGGGGGCGTCACCGTCGGCATCGGAGTACTTGACCCGGAAGTCCACATAGGTAAAAGGCGCCGCCACATCGGGGCTTATCCCATCATGAAACGAGCCCGGCAATGATGGGTAGCATGAACACGTTTCCGTAGCTGTCGGCGTCATTACCATCAAAGATTCGCTGGGCTATCTGGTCCAGGTTTTCAGTGGCCCACCAGTTGTTTTGGGCCCGGATGTTATGGACAGACTCATTGCAGATATCATAGCCCTCGTTATGATCAAAAACGTTATGGCCGTCATCGTCGGGGGTTGAAGTGCTAAGGTTGCCCAGATTGGGGCGGGCCTCGTCAACAATGCCCACGGCGTCCCCGCCATTGTGGACTATCTGAGAGTTGAAGATGACCGGCTGGGCAGTACCAGCAGGATAGTGCAGTGTTCTATCCGGGGCGAGGCACTCTGCATGAGTATGCCAGTAGTGGCATACTCAATGATGCAGTGGGACAAAGCCCCCGCAGAGCCAGGATAGAATTTCAGCCCCTGCCAGGTGCTATTGAGGTCGGCAGCGGTGAATATTAGCGGCTCCTCGGCAGTGCCCATGGCCAGGAGCGTGCCCGCTACATCTACTCCCCCGCCGGCCAGCGTTACACCCGGAGTCAGATTCCAGGTGGCGTTCTGGCCTACCCGCAGCACCGTACTGTCAGGGCGGGCCGTCAGGTCGTAGGGAATGCCCTGGGGCTGCCAGATATGGGAGGAGCTGAGGTCAGTTTCCAGATTGCACGCTACGCCGACGGCCTGTTGAGCATTGTCCCGGTATACATTATTCGCCCCCAACATCCGCACATTGGCGGCCATGGTAAAGATAGGGTAATCCCCGCTACCGCTGATGCTACAATGGTCTACGATACCGCTGATAGTGGTCCCGTGCAGGTGGATGCCGCTGCGGCCGTTGCTGTGGAACCTCCCGCCGACTACCCGCAGGTCAACTGCCCCGGCGGCGAAGATGCCATCATACTGACAGTCGTGCACTACGGTATCGTTCAGGACCAGCGTAGCGTTATCCACGGTAAAGCCAGTTTCGGCCAGGCGGATGATACAGTTAGTAAACTGGCCGCTGCTACCGGCAAACAAAAAGATGCCCGACCAACAGCCAGCAGTGTCCTCCACTCCTCGGATGATTACAGGCAACTGGCCACCAGCACCGGCGGTGAGGCTGCCATAGACCTGGATGCGGTCGGCTAACAGTCGGCAGCCCGGCTCTAAGCTCAGCGAAGCCCCAGCGGGAATGAGCAGGGTAGCGGAAGAACCTGCCGTCAAATCCAGGGGCACTGGCTGGCCCTGCCAGGTCTTGGTACCCACGATGTCATCATTAGCACTGCAACTGACCCCGATGCTCTGTATGCCATTGTAGTAAAACCGCAGGTCACTGCCCAGCATATCTACACAGTTAGCCTTCAGGTAGGCCGGGTATTCACCATTGCGCATAAAGATGCAGTCATCTATGCTGCCAGTCGGGTAGGGGGTCTCCACGTACAGGCCGTGGCGCTGATTATGAGCGAAGGTGGAGGAGTCTACATGGATGGCCGCCTCGTTGTAGGCGACCAGACCATCCTGAGCGGCGTATAGGAACCAGCAGCGCTCGAACTTGGCCCAGGCCCCATTGACCGTAACACAACTGCCCCCCGCCCAGAAGGCGGTATAGGCGAACCAGCCCACACTGCCAGGAGCGAAGTATATCCCAGTCCAACTGCCGGGAGCGGTAGGGGTAGTGGACTTGAAAACCGCGGGGCGGTACTGGGTGCCAAACGCGCGCAGCCTCCCCTGGACAGTAATACTATAAGAGCCCTGGGCAATCACCTGCACGCCGGGCCGTACGGTTACGGTAACTCCTCCGGGGATGGTGACATTGCCGGTGAGCCGATAGGGAGAGCCATAAATGGTCCAATCCTGACTCGCCGCGATAGTCCCGGCGATGTTAGTGGCCGCCCCGGCGGCAGTGGCCCCTATCACCAGTAGCATTATCGGAGCAAGCAACACCAGTGGCCTCGGCATACTCCCCTATTCCCCGCTGGCTGGCCTGTCCCTTCTCAACGCCACTGTTCAGGTAGGAGTGACATCCTTGTCGCGATTGCCCTGCGGACAGGGGTAAGGGAGTACGGCTTTTGAGGGTTTGAGTGCTCGACGCTGATTTCGTGAGCACCGGAGTCCACTATATTAGGGGCCAGCACATCATAGACCCGGGCATCCTGATGCCCAGTCAGCAGGTCGGCAGGTAGCCCTTGTCGCCAATCATTGAGTTTAGCCGGAAGCGCGTCTTTTCTTCCTGGTATTCGCGTTTTCCGCTGGTATTCAATTGTGGACGGGAGCCATGTCCCAGGCCTTGACCGAGCGGACATGCACGCTTCCGCCCCGGCTGAACAACGCCACG
>JALGTV010000293.1 GCA_029821215.1 Candidatus Zipacnadia bacterium
AGTTGTTGGCGGCACCGGTGCGGTTTGTGGATGACTGTATCGGCGAAGCCGTGGCTCAGGCGGTGGGGGAGATGTCTGCGGGCGACGTCATACTGCTGCAAAACACCCGCTATTATGCTGGCGAAGAATCTAAGGACGAAGCCGAGATGCTGGCGTTTGCTGAGCAATTGGCCGCGCCGGCGGATATGTATGTCAATGATGCCTTCGGGACCTGTCACCGCAAGCACGCTTCCACCTACGGGGTAACTAAGTATCTGCGCCCATCCGTGGCGGGTCTGCTGGTAGAGGAAGAGGTTGATAAACTCAGCCGCCTCCTTGACGCGCCCCAGGAAGGCTTTGTGGCCATACTGGGTGGAGCAAAGATAGAGGACAAAATTGGCGTTGTCAAGCGTTGTCAAGGCTCTGCTACCGCGAGTAGAACGACTGCTGATAGGTGGGGCCATGGCCTGGGCGTTCTTCAAGGCGCAAGGCATGGAAATTGGCGAGTCATTATGTGCCGATGAGAGCCTGACCGGTGCCCAGGATATACTGTCGTCAATGCCTGAGTACCTGGGCCGGTTAGTCCTGCCCTAGCGCCCAGACTGTCTTCTGGAATGGGCCGATGGGCTATTTTGAGCAGCCCCCCTTTGACCAGGGCACGTTGGCGGTGGCTAAAGCAATGGGCGAATGCCCGGGCTACAATGTCATTGGCGGGGGCGACTCGGTGGCCGCCGTCACCCAGATGGGCTTGGCTGACCAGATTGACCACGTCTCCACCGGCGGCGGGGCGTCGCTGGAGTTCATTCAAAACGGGGGCCAACTGGTGGCGGTGGCAGCTCTGGATGACAAATAACCCTTACAATGCAAATACGGTCGTGTCAGTTTAATGGCAGGATCAATTATATTGTATGGTATCCACGATCTACTTAAGTTCAAGGAGGCATTTTATGCGCACTCCGATCATGGCCGGGAACTGGAAGATGAATTGTGATAATCCTCAGGCCGAACAATTGGCCTCAGCCATCGCTGAGCAAGCGGGAGATATTGAGGGCTGCGAGGTAATTATCTGTCCGCCGTTTACTGCTCTGACTACCGTAGCTGATGCGCTCAGTGGCACCGATATTGCTCTCGGCGCCCAGAATATGTTCTGGGAAGAGAAGGGTGCCTATACCGGTGAGATTTCCGGGCCGATGCTGCGCTCGTGCGGTTGTGAGTACGTCATCATCGGCCACTCCGAGCGGCGGGGTCGGTTTGGCAGCCCGGATGAGGACTTCACCGCCGAGCTGCAAAAGGTCTTCGGTGATACTGATGCCAGCGTCAACCGCAAGATTAAGGCAGCTCTCTCATATGATTTGACTCCCATTGTCTGCGGGGGCGAACTACTGGCCGAACGCCAGACGGGCCAGACTGATACTGTAGTCAAAGGGCAGGTAGAGGCCGCCATTGAGGGCTTGAGTGCCGACCAGGTATCCCGGATTGTCTTCGCCTATGAGCCAGTCTGGGCTATCGGCACTGGTGAGGTGTGCGAGGCTGATGAAGCCAATCGGGTTATTAGGCTAATTCGGCAGACTCTGGCTGAGGCAGTTAGCGAAGAAGTGGCCGCTCAGGTGCGGATATTGTACGGCGGCAGTGTCAAGCCGGCTAATGTGCGGGGTTTGATGGAGCAGTCCGAAATTGATGGCGGATTAGTCGGGGGCGCTGCCCTGCAGGCCGATTCGTTCTGCGAGCTAATTGAGGTAGCTGCCGAGATCAAGCGCAACTGAATTGTGTGGCTGGTTCCTGTCCACTGGCGACTGTTCACTATTATAGTGAATGAGTCAGAGAAGGTGAAGCTGGCATGGCTGGTAGCGAATTACAGCCGCCGAAAGCTGGTTAGCTGGGAAAAGTCAACCAAGGCGGTCATCGCCTTATTGACCGTCTCTATACCGGCTTCCTCCACCGCGGCGGCGGGGTTCATCCCCGCATAGACAATCACCCCGACTCTATCCAGGGGTACGCTAATCTCCAGTAGCGACTGACTGGGCCGACCGATGGCAGCGATACCGCGGATGCCGGCTTGCTCCATGTCATCAACTACCTGGATGAAGCGGTCCCGAGCGCTGGCCGGGATTATACGGAAGCCGGCTCCCACCTTTCCTGAGCCCCCCTGGGCTGCCTGGGTTACCGAGGTCATCTTGCCCTTGATGAATATCTCCAGAGGATCCAGTGACGTGCCCTCGTAGTGAATTATGTCGGTAAAGCGCACCGGGTCGTAGCCCTCCAGTTCCAGCAAACCACCGAATTCGGAGTGCATGGGAATACCGTGGCTGAGCAGGATCCCATTGATGGTAACACTACACACAGTCCCGATACCCACCATCCCCGCCGGTATGGTAGTCTCGCCCACGCGTTCGCTGCTTGGGTAGATCGCTACCAAATCACTGGTGCACAGTCCGGACAGAAATAC
>JALGTV010000033.1 GCA_029821215.1 Candidatus Zipacnadia bacterium
AAGGCTACCGATAGGGGACCGAAATCTACCCTGGGAATGCGCAAGCCCTGGTGGTTACTTGTCGTCAACAACTGGCCTCCTCAGTTTCCTGCATAAAGTGGGGGCAGGATCGGGGCACGGTTTTCGGCAAGGGCTTCTCGGGCTATGCTCACTGCCTGGGCCAGAGTTATGCCTGCTTGTGAAAACAGCTCCACAACCGTGGCGACAGGTTGTTGTTGCCAGAAGGCAGTAGGTGCGACTACCTCTTTCATCAATCTTGCGGTCCTCTCTGTGAAGGTGGCTTATGGGGATTACGGTCCGGAAGGAGCTTCTAACTGCTGTATCGGTATCCGGCACCGGATGGTAGTGCCTACTCCCTCTTGGCTCTCTACTTCCACCAGCCCCCCATGAGCGTCGGTAACGTTCTTGACAATTCGCGTACCCAGGCCGGTGCCCATCGGCTTGGTGCTAATGGCGTCATCGGTAAACAGCTTGGCCTTGACTTCTTCGGGCATCCCTGAGCCGGTATCTTCGCACTCCATCATGATGTAATTGCCCTCCGGAAATTGGCCGTCGGGCTGGCCTTGGATGCGGAAAGTGATGGTATCACCCGGCTGGCAGGCATCCATGGCGTTGAAGATAAGGTTATAGATGGCATTGTAGATTTGTTTGGCATCTACCATGGCCGTCGGCACTTCGCCGACCGGCTCGATGCTAATAGTAATGCCTTCGTTATCTGCCTGGACACTAAGCAGATTACCCACCCGTTGGGCCAGGGCAACGATGTCAGTCATTTCAAAATGAGGCTCAGCAACTATGCCCTTAACCGCCGCGGAAATCTCAGCCATCCGCTGCTGGACAGCATTGCAGCCCTCCAGGATGATCTCAATCATTTCTGGGTATAGCTCGCGCAACTCCACCAGGGTGTCTTTGATCTGGTCTACTTCTGCTGGTGCCACCGCCAGTTTATTGAGCTGTTCGTCAAATTGTGGAAAGCAATCGTCGCTGATTAACCGTAGCGTCTCGGCACCAGTCATAGTGGGAGTGATCATATTCTTTACATCGTGGCTGATATTACCAATAAAGCGCACTATGGTTGCCAGACGGGCCTCTTCGTGCAGACGGGCAGTTTCAATGGCGGCGCCAATCTGGGCGGCCATGATTTCAATCAATGTTACGTCATGGTGATCAAACGGGCCGCCCCGCTTGTTCAGCACCTGCATCACCCCAATCGGCTCATTATCCACCGACTTGAGGGGGACGGTCACCATATTGGTGGTTATGTAGCCGACTTTCTCCCCTACCTCCCGCAGATGGGCCTTCTCTCGGCTGACATCCTCCGCAATACTGCTTTGCCCGCTGCCAAACACCTGCCCCGCCAGTCCCTGATCGGGGGCCAGCTCCATACCGGTAAGTTCATCAGCTTTCTCGCCCACCACGTACTTGAAGACCAGTTTATCTTTCTCCGCGTCATAAAGCAAGATAGACCCAGCTTCAGCCTCAGCCACTTGTAAGCTGATATTCAGAGCCTCCTGGACCAGGTTCTCCACCTTGGTAATGGTACTAAGGCCCATAGCTATACGACGGGCGGCATCAAGCTGACGCTCCAACTCGGTGACTGTCTTATGCAGTTTTTGCACTTCGGTAGTCTGTTCATCGGCCATTTGTCTAACCCTCCCAACAGATGGAAATACCTGATGCCTGTGGATATTCAATCCTGAAGGGGGACGGTGAGATCACCGCCTCCGGGGGGCGACACGGATAGCCACCGTCGCCGCTTTCTTGGCCTGCTCGTCGTACCCAGCCTTCTTCAGTGCCTGGGCAAAACGCAGCCAGATAATGTGATTGAACGGATGAGACCGGGCCGCATGCTGCAGCTCCGTAAGCCCCTGATGCTCCTCGCCCATCAAAACCAGCGCCCAGGCGGCAATGGCTTCAGCGGTGCCGTCGCCCGGGTCGATTCTTTGGGCTTCCTTGGCTAACTGACGGGCTTCTTGGAGGTGTCTTTTCTGGCTGGTAAGTATGGTGGCCAGCCGCAATTTAGCCGGGGCGAAATCATCCTGAAGCTTAATAGCAGTGCGATATTGTTCTTCCGCCTCCTCCTGTCGGTCAGCCAACTCCAGGATATCACCATAAGCGAAGTGGGCAGCCGCTTCGTCGGGCGACACAGCCACAGCCTGAGCGGCCGCTGAGAGGGCGGCCCCTTTGTTACCGGCCGCTTTGTAGGCAGTTACCAGATTCAGGTAGGCTACCGGCAATTGAGGGTCAATCTGCAAGGCCCGGCGGAAGTCACTCACCGCCTCCTCCGGCTTGCCCGAAGCCATGGTCAGTCGGCCCCGCAGCTCGTAGGCCTCGGCTGACTGAGGATTAATTTTCAGGGCTTTGTCAATCCATTGTTGACCATCCTCCGGAGCGGTCAGCTTCAAGCAAATCCGCCCCAATTCATAGGCGGCTTCAAACGAACCAGGATCAAGCTCAAAAGCACGCTTGGCGTGGATGTAGGCATCATTATATTTTTCTGCCTGATAATAGGCTTTGGCCAATTGTAGATGAGCTTCAACGGAGTTAGGCTGGGCCTTGACCCCTTGCCAACCAGCATCTACTTCTGTACCTGTCCCGCGCCGGCAGCCGACAGCCCCAGCTACCAGTATGATGCCTATGCAAACGATGCTCATAAGTTGCTTACCAATCGTTGCCATGTGATCCTGTTCCCCTCTCGCTATGGAACTGCTGGTGCGGTATACATGCTCTGCATTATTACACTTCCTCGTCACCTGGGGTGATTCCTGCCTCTCTGAGAAGGAAATGCTCGGCCACAAGAAGAACTACTCTCCTCGCGGCCCACTCCATACTGAAAATGGGCTGCGCCATTTCACCGAACGCCTGGCTACCAGATTTCCAGGGTTACACGTTATCTTCCATGAATGTTTCGTGCCCTGGCAGCCTGTTTAGAGGAGGTAATCGGCTACCCAGCGGAAAATTGGAAGTGATGGTCAGTCCGTGGGGTAGCCATTAACTATAAAATATGGTAATATATCTGTACATGTACTAGTTACCGTGAGGAGTTGACGGTCGTGGGAGAAAACACCAGACGACAAATCACTTGGCTGATACTGGGTGGCATCCTGATTATTCTGGTGATCGTTTCCATCTACCGACACACCGCGGTGAGTCGGGCACTGACCAAGCTGGAGCAGGGCACCCCTGCCGAGCGGGTGGCAGCGGTCAATGACCTGATAGCGGCTAACAAGCTCGCCGACGTGCTAACTGACCAGCCCCGTTGGGTTCAAGACAAGGCCGTGACGGCCGTGGCTACCGTCGGCACTCCTGAAGCACTACTGCAACTCATAGAGATTATACCAGTGGTGGATAAACCGGTGGCCGAGCAAGCCAGCGCCTATCTGGTGATCATGGGGGATCAGGCTATCGGGCCTTTGGTCCAGAAGCTGCGTGATAAAGACGCAGCCATACGGGCAGCGGCAACCGGCCCTTTGATCAACATCGGAGCCCCAGTCATACCTTCGGTGATTAAACTGGTAGATGCCTACGACGATTATGTCCGTGACGCCGCCGTCGCTGTTTTAGGATCAATTGGACTGCCGGCCGCCCCACCATTGGTCAAGCTGGCACAACATACCGAGCCATGGGGCCAACAGACGGCGGCTGCCTTCATCCGCGGTCAGGATACCGTTGACCGGGCTCTGGCCGCGATGAAGGTGCCCGCCCTTGCCCCGGTTATTGACGAGCTTCTGGTTTATGAGAAGCCCGAGGTCCGCGCCCGGGCCGCGGTCATACTGGGCCAGATCATTGATCAAACCTCTGAATCTGTTCGCGGCGTTCAGACAATCATTCCTATCCCTATGGCTGACGCCCAGCAGGCAGTACCACCGCTGATAGCGCGTCTGAATACTGACCGGCACTGGGGGGTGCGACGGGAGGCTGCCCGGGCGTTAGGACGACTGCGGGGGGCCGGTGACCAACCCCTGGTCTTAGATGCTCTACTCGCCCATCTTAATGACCCCCAACCCGAGGCCAAAGCCGGCGCTGTCGAGGCGTTGGGACTCATCGGCCAGCCGGCAGTAGCCCCGGCATTGGTCAATACTCTGGTAACTAATCGCCAGGGAGCCGAACAGGAGCTGGCCGTCACCTTGGAGCGGCTGGGACCTTCGGCTATCCCGGCCTTACCGCCTGCTCTGAACTCGGCTGACAGCCAGGTACGGCGGATAGCGACCCAGATCCTGGCACAAATTGGCACTCCGCAGGCGGCCCCGCTGTTAGCGGAAAGACTGGCCGACTCGGATACTACCATACGCCGTACTGCCGCTGAGGCCCTGATCCCCATTGCTATCCCCCAAGTCGCGCCCCAGTTAGTGGTCGCTTTGGGTGATCCAGATTGGAAGGTATATAATGCTGCCGGAAAAGCACTGGCTGAACTTGGGGCGCCGGCGGTGCCAGCGCTAATTGCGCGATTGGGCGTGGGCGACCCCCGTATCAATTATGTGGCTCAGCAGACGTTGGCTTCAATAGGCAAGCCCGCCATACCGGCACTGGTGAACGGGCTGTACTCATCTCAACAGTCAGTGCGCACGTGGTCGGCGGTGACTTTGGGGGAGATTGGCCCCATCACCGTTGAGCTGGTAAGCCGGATACTGGCTGATCCGGCTGCTTCGCCCGCCACCAGGGCAGCCGCCGCCCGGGCTTTGGGCTATAGTGGCGCCGACACAGCGGTGGAACCGTTAGTGAAGGCAGCGAGAGCTACGCAGCAGCAGATTCGCATAGCTGCTCTCCAGGCCATAAATTACCTGCGTCACCCCGACGGCACTGAAGCGCTGGTTAAGGGCCTAACCGATTCATCCCCAGCAGTACGTGACACTGCCATGCGCATACTCAAACAGTGGCGTCTGGGCGATAGCGAAGAAGCGCTGGCTGAGGTTCTCCAACAAGATGATGAAAACGCTCAGCGGCGGGCAGCAATCGTGCTGGCTCACTACCGTTCGCCGGCCGCCAGTGTCCTAATATCGGCAGCCCCTGGGGAGTCGCCTGAGGCAGCCGCCGAAGCTACTAAGATCCAGGAAACACTGCGAACGACAGTGGAGGATACCCAGGAAGCCAGTCATCTGAGGAGGGAAGCGATCAAGGGCTTAGGCTATGTGGGCACTGGTGAGTCGGTGTCAGTCTTGGAGAGCCTGTTGACCCCGCAAGCACAGTACTCCGCCGAAGCTGCTACCGCTATAGCTCAGATCGGCAGACGCCAGTACCAGACTATGAGCAAGACAGCACGTCGGCTCACCGAAGCCGGTCAAGTGCTGCTGAAGGTGTTTAGGGAAACCGACAGTGACAAGCTACGGCTGGACGTGGCTGTCGCCCTGGCACAGATGCGCTACCAACCAGTGCCGACGCTGATTACAGGCTTTACATCTTGGGATGAGTCTCTGCGGCCCTGGATAGCTGCGGTACTGGCCGGTATCGGCGAGCCGGCCACCCAGGATCTGATGGGTATACGTAGCGAAACCAAAGATGCTGACAACAAAGCCTGGTGCACCGCTGCATTACTCCTCATAGGAAATGCAGAAGTTCTTCGGCATCTGGGGTTCCTACCGGAGGAAGAGCAACTGGCGGATGACGACGAGCGTCTCGTAGCCGCCCGCCAGGTCATGGACCGTATCATGGCGCTAAGCCCAGGCTAAATCAGTTTATCACCGGCTGGAAGGCGAGTTGATAATTGTGAGTAGACGGACCCTGGTTTACATCGTAATAATTGGAATAGTCGCGGCTGTAATCTACTGGCTGAACTATCAGCACCGCATCCGGCAGACCAGTGAGTTGATGACGCTGCTGGCCTCCCAGGACCATAAAGAAGGAATGGAGGCTATGCGCAAGCTCAAGGCTCACGGGGTTGGTGTCCAGGAGCGGTTGACTGATAGTCTAACCAGCCAGGTGGCTCGCGTGCGATGGCGCAGTGCGGTGCTGCTGGGTGAACTTAATGATCCCAGCGTGGCCGAACTGCTGATGCAGCGGCTGGACGACCCCGAACCTCAGGTGCAGGCCGCTGCTGCCCAGGCGGTCGGGCAACTAAGAGTTAAGTCAGCCATCCCCCGCCTGACCACTATGCTCAGCAGCGACAGGGAGGTGGTGGTGCGAATTGCTGCGGCCCGCACTTTGGGTCTATTGGGTGCCGAAGAGGCAGTAGCACCACTTGCTGCGATACTGACCGAACAGCAGATAGCAGCAAAAGAGCAACCGCAAGACAACTGGCAGCTACCAGTGGCCGCGGCTCACGCCCTGGGTAGCATCGGTACCCCGGAGGCAACCACTGCCCTGATAGGGGCAGTCCAGCCTGACCACCAGCCCGACGAGCGGGTGCGTCAGGCAGTTGCCTATGCGCTGGGCGACGCTGCTCTCCAGCTTCAACATGACGAAACTCAACTGTCCAATATTATCCAAGCCTTATTGATGGCGGGTAAAGATGACCAGGCTAATGTGCGCATCGCCGCCATTCATTCTTTACTGCTGGTCCCTGCTCCATCAAGCCAGCAGCAAACAGTGGCCCAACTGATAGAGCAAGCCCGCTCTGACCCTCACTACTGGGTCCGCCAGGTGGCCCAGGCCGGGCCGGGATAGTGTTAGTTAGCTGTGGCCATCTGCAGCAAATAACCTGTGCGAAGGAGACCTATCTATGCCGCGATTGACCACAAGTAGCATATCAATGGTCCTGATGGTAATAATCGCCCCATTGCTGGTCGGGTGTGCTGTTGATCCTATGGAGCAGCTCTCGCAACAGGTAGAACTGCCTGACGAGGCCGCCAAGCAACAAGCCATCCTCACTTTGGCCGGCTTGCAGGATTCGCGGGCTGTAGATACCCTAATTGACGTACTCCAAAGCGATGAGCAAATGTATGACCAGGCGGCGGTGGCTTTGGTCAAGCAAGGCCGGGCGGTCCAGAAGAGCGGGAAGACAAATCCGGTTACCGAGAAAGTCGGCGCAGTAGTGGCAAAAGGTCATGTGGGCGAGAAGTTCCGGGCGCGGGCAGCGTGGGTTCTGGGTGAAATCGGCGACCGGCAAGCCATTAAGGTGCTCACCGCCGCAGCCGGCTATGGCCCGGGCCTCTCACTGGTGGTTGAACAGGCCAACAAGGCGCTGGATAAGCTGGGATATACCAGTGAAGGTTGCCCTTACGAAGTCCCCTGGGGGACTTTGGCCGGCCAGGTCCAGGTGCTTCCCGAGATTGAACCGCTCCCTGAGATTGAGGCCGGATAGGTATTGATGGTGGATTGTCAGATAGCTTCAGGACCAGTCGCCGGGGACGGAGTCTAAACCACTGTTGTTGAGCCGGAGTTTTTGAAAACCATCTGCGAAGTGAAACCCACACCGGCACTGCGAACGCGGCCCCACTGGCTACTTGGCCTCCAGTTGTGCCACTCGACGGCGCTGGTCGTCGTATGCCTTCTCCTCCTCGGGGCTACTGGTGCCGATGCCCGTGGTACTGGGCCGGATGCGCCGGGCCTCCAGCCAACAGCTACGCTTTCGCTGCGCCCAGGACCCTCCGCCTCATCCTGGCAGCAAATCATCACCAACAAGCTGCCATCGGTAGAGGAACAACTGTTACCGGAGCGTAACCTAACTTATCGTCGGCTGTACGTAGCCGAGCAGCCTCCCTGGCCAACTGCGACCGGTCTGGCATTCCGCTACCCCATTGACCTGGGTTATCAGGGTCGGGCGGTGCCTCAGTTTTGCCCCGGCTACCTACTCGAGCAATATCCGGGCAAGTCGCTGGACGAGTTTTGTTACCAATCATATACCACCTCGCCGTGGCTGGAGCAATCTGGCTGGGCCAATCCATTTAAGATCGCCCAGGAAGAGACGCAACTGTGGCAAGACGAGAAGTCAGTCCGCTGGCAGCGGGCCGCATTAGCTGCCGCCTACGCCTGGCAGAATCGCGGGGCTGACCAGCTACCTGACGACCTGCTCCGGGCCGTGCTGGGGCGCCAATGGATTCTTAGCCGGGAGTTGATGGTAGATGTGATTACTCCCACCGTTATGAGAACCCTGCCCGAGCAGATCACTACGGTGACCAGTGGCCCAGGCGAGACGGCTATTGATCTGCGGGTAGAAACCAATACCTCCTTTGACTCGGCCACTGGCACTGAAGACCTGCTCCTCACTGCCGCCCGGCGGGGGCTGGATGCCGTAGTCGTTGCTGATCGCAATCGTCTGGATGGGGCGCAGCGAACTCAGCGCATCGCCGCCCACCTCAAAGCCCAGGGCCGGCTGCCCAGTGACTTTGCCGTCATCATAGGCGAGCAAATTCAGACTCTGAGCGGCGGAGTGCTGGGGCTGTTTCTGCGGTGGCGGGTTCCCGAAGGCATGACTACGAAGAAAACCCTAACAGCGATACACAAACAGGGAGGGCTGGCTGTACTGGTGCATCCCGGCGCTCCCGGCGGTCCGCGGCTGCTCAGGGAGATGCCGTTTGATGGCTATCTGCTCCAACCGGGTTTGTTTGACATGTTCCGTACCCTTAATATACTTTATGATCCCGCCCTGGCCGACATTCCAGTGCTTTTCGCCAGCAATAGTCGCTATGCGGCCGCGGTAGGGCTACCCTATACGATAATTGAGACTGATGATACTCGCTCCGCCAGCCTCAAAGAAACTCTGGCTGCCGGCCACGCCTATCCGGCCAGCAGTCTCTATCTTCCCTGGATGGCAGCCGTCAGCATCAAGCCGGTGGGCAAGCTGGAGAGTACACTAAACCGTTTCTTTATCTGGCACGATGTTGTGGAGGGGAAATTGTGTGACTTTCTGGGAGCCGACAACATAGCCATAAGTACGACCTGGGATCGCGAGCTGCAGGGCTGGATGGGTCTGGACCGACTACCGGATGGCATCCGGATGCTATCCGATCGCACCTCGCCCTTGCTGGAACTGCCTCATTTAACCAAGCTATCGGTGGAATATTCCTACTTTCAACTGCAATACAACCGACAAGGCGGCAAGCTTATCCTCCGGGCTCGCAGCATCTGGTAAGGAGTGGGAGCCGATGAACATCCGCAACTGGTCACATTCACGATGTGGCGGTGGTGGCAGACGATCAGGGGCAGAGGATTGGTAAAGCTCTAATGACTGCGGCCCTTGACTATCTGCAGCAAAACGGTATGATATATGTAAGGATTGAGACTACTACCAGCAATAAAGTGGGGCAGACCTTCTATCCCCGCGCAGGTTTTCAAAAAGTAATCCGGCTGATACACTACTTTTTATGAAATTAGAGTACCGGTAATATTTGTAAAGTTAGCTCATTTGATGGAGAGAGTGCTCATGCGTCCCGACAGCTATCTAATCCGGCCGGCAGCCATAGTTAGTTTGACCGTTCTCAGTCTGACTGTAAGTGCGGTTAGACCTCTGGCCGCCCCAAGGGATATGAACTGGCAGCCAACCGTTGAGGCCGCCCTGAAAGCTGCCTCTGCCCGCGGTAAACCGTTGTACGTCTATGTCTATGCCAGCCACAATCCCCGGTTCGTACGCGAGGGACGCGACCCCAAATGCGTACACATGGAGCGAGTAACCTTAGCCAACCCTCAGGTCCAGGCTGCTCTGGGAAACTATGTGTTGTGTGCCTTGGATATTCACAATCCGGATAACGAGAGCTTCTTGGGCAAACACAATATTGTGCCCGCTGCTGAGGAGGAGGGCCGCATTACAACTTATCAGCTCCCTGCTAACCTATTTCTTAACAGCCGGGGCCAGGAAGTGTACCGGATTAGCGGGTACGTGCCGCCCCAATCGTTCACCAACACACTGGATAATGTCAGGGCGCTTATCAAAGCTCAGGAAGCAGTAGAGGCCAACAGCCAAGATGCGGCCGCCTATGCCCGGCTGGGACATTTTTACCTGAAGCTCCAAAGGTACGAGAAGGCCCGCCAATACTTGAACAAGGCTGTGGCCCTGGATCCGGACAACCAGACTGGAGCCAAAGCCGAAGCCAATGTGGACTTGGCCATTCTGGAGATAGCCGATAATCCCCAGCAGGCCTATCAGCAGCTAACCGCTTATCTGAACCAATATCCCCAAAGCCCCCGTCGCCTGGAGGTGTGCTACTATATGGGTGTGGCCTTGGTAGCGGCTGGGGACCAGCAAAGGGCCATAAAGGTGCTCCAGAGGTTTGAGACCAGTGATAAATCGGCCCCTGAATATGACAGTCCCTGGACTCCTTATGCTCTGTGGCTGCTCAAGCAGTTGCGCCAACCCAGCAGCCAGTAGGGGAAAAGCTGGTTTTGCCTTAGCCTCACCAATCCTTACATCCAGCC
Source organism: Candidatus Zipacnadia bacterium (assembly GCA_029821215.1). Taxonomy (GTDB): domain Bacteria; phylum Armatimonadota; class Zipacnadia; order Zipacnadales; family Zipacnadaceae; genus JALGTV01. The sequence continues at coordinate 10,288 of JALGTV010000033.1, forward strand.
ATACTCGTAGCCGGTCTGGTACATAGCGACAGTATTCTCGGGGGGGCCAACGGCTTGAATATTGTGGCAGGGCCCCAGAATGTAGCCTCCGCCTTCACCCAGAATCCGCAAATTATCTATGACCTCGTGTATATTGATTATCCACCGCTCCGTGAAAGATCAGCTTATCACCGAAATCCCGTTTCAGCCCCTCCCGGTCCATCCCCGTACAGCGCCACTGGATGGGGTTTAACACATCAATCCCAGCTTCAATCATATCTGGAATTACCTCACGGATGGCCCCGTCACTATGATGGAACACATAGGCCCCGGCCTGATGGGCCAAATCCATCATCCGTTTCATGCGTGGCAGCAGAAATTCGCGGATATGCTCCCGGGAGATGAGTAGGCCCTCCTGGGTGCCCAGATCCTCGGCAATATAGGTAAACGTGACCTGACCGGGAATGGTTTCATAAATGCGACGAGTATTCTCATAGCATAGCCCAAAGAGCTTATCCAGACAATAATGGACCATCTCTGGATTCAGCACCAGGTCCATATAGGCCTGGGCATCGCCGCGCAACTCTTTATAGGTCAAGAATGGCTCCGAGCCGCCTCCCACAATCGGCTGATCCTCGTGGCCGGCAATCTGATCGGGAAGAGTTGAGTAATCCCACCAGTCGGGGTCGGGCCAGGTGTAGTTGGCCTCAATCTCGGCCACGGAGTTGTATTGGGCCAGGGGATTATATACTGTCTCTGGGTACACTCCAGTACCATAATCAACATTCTGGTAACGGATACCAAACACGTCCTCCCCCTCATCAAGCGGCGGACCGATATATTTAGGGCCGACCGCTATGGGGCGATCAATGTGTAAGTACTGGTTCAGTTCACCGTCATCATCAATGTTCAGGTAATCCTTCAGCTTCTGATGAGCTTCTTCGGTCGTCCAGTAGTCCATAGGCACCCGGTCGGGCTTTTCCCGATTTAGTACTGCCAACCATCGTTCGCGCGCGGTCATGGTCTCTTGAGGCATTGTGGTTACTCCAGTAGTATTGGAATTATCCCTACATAACAAAGGTAACAGCACGGTGCAGTTTCCCTAACTGGTGCGCATCTCCTCTCCCGAAGTTGCTAGTTTTTGCCCGAGGGCGACAGATGCGCACTGAATGGGGCAGGAAGGATATCGCCGCCGGATTGCGAAAACTACTTTCCGTACCCAACCGATTGCCCTGGGCATCAATAGCCAAAGCAGGATTAGCTATGCATGATATTGTCGTAGTC
>JALGTV010000034.1 GCA_029821215.1 Candidatus Zipacnadia bacterium
GCTTGCCGGCCTCGGCGGCCATAACCGCCAGATCGCGGTGGGTATTGTGGGGCGTGGCAATGACTACGGCTTCAATCTGCTCGTCAGCCAGTAGATCGGGGACGGCCTGGTAAAGTCTGACACCGAACTCTTCTGCATACTTGGGTGCCCGCCTGCCACCTGCTACTGCTACCAGATCGATATCATCCGCCTTTTGCAGGGACCGGCCATAATAAGAAGCCCATCCCCCGGAACCAATCATACCTATTTTGCCTTGTGACATCACTTACGCCTCCTTATCTGATTATCATTATGCTGTGGGAGAAATGTTTCTTCTCCGGTGGCATCAATTTCTCCAGCGCGTGGAGATACTCAGACGTCAGGGAAAGTGTACCAGATAAGCTGGGCCGCATCCAGACCCCATATTCGTAGTGTTTTATCGCGGCTACAGTGGCCGGTGGCAACGCAAATGTCGGTGGGGGAGAGCCCCAGAGCCTTGCCGAGAAACTTAATCAGGGCCTTGTTGGCTGCCCCTTTGACAGCCTGAGCCTGCACCCGGACTACCACTGCGCCCTCGCGCAGCCCGCCGAACTCATCCCGCCCCGCCCCGGGAATGACTCGCACTTTCAGTTTTACCCGCGGTTGAGCATTTGTGCCTACTGTTCTCAGCCTCCCTGCCCTACAACAACCCGTATGCAGATAGCAGTACAAATAGCAGGGTATTATGCACCGCGTGGGCAACGATGCTGGGCAGCAAAGAATGAGTACGCTCGTATAGGTAGGCCAGAACCGCCCCAATCAGGCCCACCATCAGCATTCCCCCGGCAGGGGCCGAGAGGTGAATACTGGCGAACAGTGCCGCGCTGAGGACTACGGCCGGCACCATGCCCATCATTCGCCGCAGGCCAGCATATACAAATCCCCGAAAGATAATCTCCTCCACCAGCGGCCCGATGAGGCAAATGAGAGCGAAATAGACCAGATAGGCCCGAGGATCCCCCGCCTGAGCGATCAGGTCGGCTGTACTTCTGATCTGAGCTGCAATGGCGGGCAATGAGCCAAGCACTCCTATCTGCCGCAAAACCAGCCACCCAACACCCAGTATAAAAATAAAGACACCATAACCCGCTACTCCCCAACCCACCAGGCGGCCCCATGGTCCTGACCGCAGTCCCAGCATCTGCCATAGAGAGCCGCGGTAGGAACGCAAGCGATACCAGATAACTGCCAAGGCGATGCCAACAGATGCCAGGTAGATTAGGGCGATGATGACCGCCGGTGTCAATCCTGACTGCTCGTCCAGGTGTAAGTGCTCTGTGATGTACCCGCGCGCCTTGGTCAGCACTACCATCGCCAGTACCAAGACCACTACCACCTCCGTCATATCAATCAGCCGCCAGGGCACATACATCCGTTGCCGGGGTCGCCGCGCCGGCTGACCCAGCAAACCTATCAGTGCATAGCCTGAGACGAGCAACCCCACCAGTCCCAGCAATCCATATACCACCACCAGGCCGCTGGCCAGCTTGCTGAAGATAACCTGCCGTCCTACCCACTGGCGGCGAAGCTGCTGGCTGCGGTCTTGCTGGCCCATTCGCTGCCACATATCAATCCGGGTCAGGCCGGCCAGCCACCGCGGCTGTTGTTCCAGCAGCGAAGCGTTACTCAACCACTGAGTCTGGTCGGTCTCTTCATCGGCGTAGATGGCTGACAGTAGCAGGCACAAGTCGCGACGCGAGTCGTCCAGTTGCGCCGCATACAGTAGAAATCGCTGGCCGTGGTCGGGGTAACCCAATTTGGAGTAGAAAATGCCCAGCCGATGTACCGCCGGGGCCGAAGCCGCGGCCCCTAACCCACTGCGTTCATAAAGAGCCAGCGCCGTCTGCTGCCAGGTCTTGGCCTGGGCATAATTGCCACTGGCTTCGGCGGCCACACTCAACCGATATAGGATATCACCGGGCAGGGTCAGGTTGGGAGTGAATTGCAACCATTGATGATCATTGCCGGATTGCTGAGCCGGTTGGCCATAGTGCAGCAGGACAACTACCGCCGCCACCATGGCAATTATGCACAACAGACGGACTGTATTGAAGCGGCCAGCATAGCTGGGAGAATAGGGCGATAACACTGGTTTTCACATCCTGCCGTCAAAACAAACTACAGCGATGCGTCTGGATTGTGATGTCACTGGAATCTAACTGGTTTGGTACATCGCAACAATATTCTCCGGCGGCACATCCGGTTGAAACAAATTGGCCGAAGATAGAATATAGCCACCACCGTCGCCTAGTATCTCGCAGTATCGCTGCGCCTCCCGGCGGACCTGCTCCGGGCTGCCGTGGGGCAAAAGCTGTTGCATATCAATGCCACCACGAAAGGTAAGTTGATCGCCAAAATCAGCCTTAAGACGCTCCGGCGACATCTCTGGCCCAGTGGGCTGGATGGGATCCAGAATATCAACTCCCAGTTCGATGAGGTCGGGTATGTACATACTGACATCGCCGCAACTATGCACCATAACTTGCGCATCCAGATTATGAATCAGGTGGATCATTTTCTGGAAATAAGGAGCGACGAATTCCCGGAACATATCCAGCGATATGAGCGGGCCATTCTGGCTGCCCAGGTCACTTATAAGGAAATATAGATCAATTCGCCCTTCGGTTATCTCAGCAGCGCGGGTGTAATCTTCCTGGTAGAAATCAGTGAATTTGCTGCATATATAATGGACCCAATCAGGGTGGTCGACCATGTCCAAGAACATCTTCTCCCACCCGCGCACCAAAGCGGGCCGCTGCCAGACATCAGCAAAGCCGTAGAGCTGAGCGTACTGTTCATGGCGGCGAGATTGCTCGGCTAGCAGCGAATAGTCCAACCAGTCGGGGCTAGGCCAGGGGAAGGCCTCAATTTCCGCGAGACTGTTAACGTCGGCCAGCGCCCCAAGCACATCCTGGCGATACGGCCCCCATTCAGTCTGTAAATAGGTGTAACGTTCGCCCCAAAAGTTTTGGTAGATACCCTCTCCGACTTCCTGCTCGGGAGGACTGATGGCATCCAGGTGCCGGATGTCCACCTCCAAATGCCTCAGCACCAGCTCTTCCTCTGAATGCCCCAGATAGGCGAGCAAATGGTTAAGGGTGGGAGGCTCAGCCCAAAAGTCGCGTGGTGTCCGATCGGGCTCCTCATGGGCCACCGCCGCCAGAACTCGTTCTCTACTATTCATATGGCTACCTCCGTTGGTCTATCACATTATGCTTGATATGCATCGGCCACTGAGCGTTGAATTGCCTGCATATTGTGGGCCCTGCGGGAAGCAGGCAGACGTTTCCCGAGCACTACATAAATGGACCCCTCAGTATAGGCATGATAATCTGCTCGGCCACTGTCAGCAGCAGCAACAGAACCAGGGGCGAGAAATCAAATCCCGAGCGCCCCTGATAAGGTGCCAGAATCCGCCGTATGGGGCGCAGCAATGGCTCGGTTACCGAGTAGACAAAGCTGCGCAGGCCGGAAAGACCCGGGGAAGAATACGGTGCCACCCGCACCCAACTGAAAATCACCCGAATAATTACGAGGATTTCGTATATCCAGAAAGCAGTATGAACTATGCTGAGCATCCAAACTCCTTCCTTGCGATCGGAGAATCAACGTGCGGACAGTCAGTCGGCCAATTGTTTGGAGCGCCGGGCGGCCCCTACAGCCCGCACTGTGCAGCCGTTGCGTCAGGAATTGCGCTCGGGGCAGTTCTACCAGGCTGGCTGCCAGTCGTTCGCCGGGTTGTTAGTCAGATTAGTTGGGTTGGTGCCGTCCGCATTCATTATGTAGATTTCGGCATTCCCGTCACGGTCGCTATTGAAGGCAATTTGGGTGCCATCGGGCGACCAGACCGGATTCCAGTCATCCGCCGGGTTGTTGGTTAGGTTAATTTCACCAGTGCCATCAGCATTCATAGTGTAAATTTCCGCGTTGCCGTCGCGGTAGGTGTCAAAGGCAATTTGGGTGCCGTCGGGAGACCAGGCGGGGTCCCAACTCCCGGGGACACTGCTGGTTAGTATCTGTGGTTGACTGCCGTCGGCATTCATCAGCCAAATGTCCTGTCCGAAGCTTTGCCGCGAACTATGGAAAGCGATTTGGGTGCCATCAGGGGACCAGGCGGGGTCGCGGTCCACCGAAATGGGCGAGTTGGTCAAGTTAGTCAGCCCGGTGCCGTCAGGATTCATTACATAGATTTCAGCATTGCCGCCCCGGTTGGTGTCAAAAGCAATTTTAGTGCCATCCGGCGACCAAGCAGGATTACAGTCAGCCGCGGGGTCATTGGTCAACTTAGTCAATTCAGTACCATCGGCCTTCATTAGATAGATTTCCTCGTTGCCATCGCGTAGACTAACAAAGGCAATTTGGGTGCCGTCAGGCGACCAGGTCGGGGTGCAATCGGCATCCGCACTGGTAGTCAGATTGAGTTGATCACCACCGTCAGTATTCATTGTCCAGATTTGGCCGTAGTCGTCCCCGTACATCGTCAACGCCTGGGCTAACTGCGTGAGGCACTGCCTCGTGAAGGCAATGCGGCGCGGCCGCACATATTCACCAATGGGCCACTGCTCCAGTCCCACTACGCAGCGTAGCACCTTAATAGCATCGCCGACATCAGTGCTGCTGTTCTGATTAGCATCAGCGTACGGATGGTCAGCGTCCAGGTCCACCACAATCCGTAGAATCTTGATAGCGTCGCCAACTGACGGCTCCCCATTACCGTCCATATCACCAAGGAATTGGACTTGAGCAAAATGTAGGGGCGAGGAGTTATCTTCAGGCCGGATTTGGCGAACTGACGCGGGGAATGGAGGAGGCGAACTCTTTCCGCCGCAACCTGTGCTTACTATCACTATGGCAACGGTCACCATTCCTATTACCCAGCGATATGACATCATACTCTCCTCACTTAGCGATATTGGCTACGTGATCTTTGCTTATGACATTATTGGTTCGGTTCATTCATCCCGAGCTCTTGGGAACGCTGGGTGGCTGCTACTACCGCCTCTATGACGGCGCTGCGCAGACCGCGAGCCTCCAACTGGCACAGACCGGCAGCAGTAGTCCCTCCGGGGGAAGTCACCATATCCTTCAGTGCTGACGGATTACCCCGGCTCAGCACCCACTCTCCCACCCCAGCCACTGTCTGAGCAGCTAACTGCAGCGCCACATCACGCCCCAGCCCCGCTGCTACCCCGCCGTCGGCCAGAGCCTCGACAAAGACAGCCGCGAAGGCCGGGCCGCTGCCGGATAGGCCAGTCACCGCATCCATCAGATGCTCCTGCACGGGGGCTACGGTGCCCACACTGCCCAGTAACTCCTCCACTATCTGGCGTTGAGCATCAGTAACCTTATCATCGGTGCAATAGGCGGCCGCCCCTTCCTGGATGGTAGCGAGGATGTTAGGCATCACACGTACCAAGGCCGGGGCCGGGCCGGCCCACTGGCGCAATTGCGCCAGACGCACACCGGCAGCAATGGACATCAGCAACTGGTCGGCAGCAAAATCTGTCTTCAGGGAGCCCAGCACTTCCGCCATCACTTGCGGCTTGACAGCCACCAGTACCGCCTCCGACTGGTTGACTACGGCATGGTTATCCTTAGCCGCCGGCACACCTGTCTGCTCGACCAGGGCTTCCAGCCGCTGGTGGTTAATGTCATAAACTACTATATCGTCGGTAGGCAGCACTCTACCAGCAACAAACCCCCGCACCAGTCCTGCTCCCATCATCCCGGCGCCTATCACTCCCAATTTATACGGACCCTGTCCCATGGCAAATCACCCTCACTTCTGTACGCATAAATGCTATGCAGGCGCATCCTGCATATCCCCTGGATACATAGCTACCAGACTATGTGGCTGCCGGACTAATACTGAGCAAACTGTTGCTCAAAAGTTTCCTCAAAGCGGTCGGCACCCTGGCGGGATGGGTCCAAAACCAACTTCTCCACCGGCATATCAAACGGCGCGCACACATACACCCAGCTCCCCACCTTACGCATATACCCGTTCAGGCCGTAGGTGACACCCCCAAGGAAGTCTCGTATCCGCCTGGCCTCCTCGCGTTCCACCCCCTCCAGGTTTATCAGCACCGGGTTTTGCCGCTTGATCTCATCGGCTACCGCGGTCGCCTCGTCCATTGTATTGGGCTCAGCGCGCACGATGGGGCAGTTAATAGCTTGATTGTGCTGCCGCGCAATGGGGATCAAGCTGCCGTCCTGATCAATTTCTGGGGACTCCGAGGTCAGCCGACCGTCCGGGTAACCGTAATCGTCCAGTTCCATCTCCTCATCACCCAATCCCAACCACTCTAAAGCGTGGGCTACGATGCCTCTTGCCATCAGTGCTTCCTCCTTTTCTGTGATGTATTGCTGCGAATAATAGGATCTGTAGTGTTATATTGCTATGTTGTTAGAGTTTTGAATCAACTGAAACGACGCCTGCCGGCATGGCTGAGCCCGCCACTATCTACGATTGTGGCACGCAGCCGTGGTAAAAAGCCTCGGGATAGCTGCGCAGACACTCGGCATACAAGTCAATCAGTTCGGAGAGCCGCACCAGCCTGACCACCGCCTCCCCGATACGGCCTATCTGCATTATGCGCTGCTCCTGACAGGGGCCTTCCATGAGTAGAAAGTCGGGATATGGCCCGAAGCCAATATCCCACTGCTGTTCCCGGGGGCCCTCCCCGCACCATCCGCCGGCCAGCCAGCTCAGGGTGCGGATAGGGGCCGGATACTTGTCTATTAGTTTCTGCGGCGGCGCGAGCTTATTCATAATGAACTCGGGTAGCTCGACGCGCTCTTCAGCCAGATGCAGAGCCGTGCAACATCTTAGGGTAACTCCCAGCAGCAGGATGTAGCCTCCGGCCGCCATTACTTGGTCCCAGCCGCCGATAAGCTCACCGGCCTGGGAGCCGATCGCCGCCAGCGAGTGGGTAGGATGCAGACTGCGACAGGCGGCTGGCCGCCGCCAGAAGGTATCGGGAATGGTACCCGTCCAGCATGACTCTTTATCGGGATCAAAAGGGAACACTTTATACTTCCAGTTAACTCCCTGAGCCTTTTCTTGGGGGGTTCGTGGTACTGCTTCCCGATTGGTGGAGTAGGTAGGCATCACCACCGTCCCCGCCTCACCAACGGTCTCCAACAGGCTGTCTACTATCGCTTCAGCTCCACCTTCCACATAGCCAAAGCTGGAAAGCGAACTGTGGACACCAATAACATCGCCTTCCTTCAGGCCCAGCTCCCTCAGTCCCTGGGTGATGTCCTGTTGGGTAACGGTAGCTTTCTGAGCCATTGTTGGTGCTGCTTTCTGTAATTAACGGCAGTGACAATACTGTCCGAATAGCACAGTGTCATCTAATCTTCGCGGGGACCGAACAGCACCGTTCCCAGCCGTACGATGGTAGCCCCCTCTTCCACCGCCACTTCGTAGTCCCCACTCATACCCATAGACAGATGGCGCATCGTCGCCGGCGGCAGGCCGCCGTCCATAAGTTGCTGAGATAGAGCAGCTAACTTCTGAAAATGGGGGCGGCTATCCTCCGGGTCGTCACTGTACGGGGGCATAGTCATCAGGCCCTGCAACTGGATGTTATCCAGTTGGACTACCTGGGCAGCCAGCTCCGCAACTTCCTCGGGCCTGATGCCGAACTTAGTATCTTCCCCGGAGATATTCACTTCAATCAGCACCGGCTGAGTGCGGTCGGCCTGTCGGGCCCGCTTGCTGATTTCCTTGGCCAGCCGCAGGCTATCCACCGACTGTATCAGGTGGCAAAAAGATGCTACATACTTGACCTTATTGCGCTGCAGATGGCCGATTACATGCCAGGCGACATCTGTATAGCCAGCCTGGTCAAGGTGTTCTTTCTTGGTGAGTAGTTCCTGGACGTAGTTTTCGCCGATGTGGGATATCCCGGCCTCAACTGCCGCCTGCACTTCGCGCACCGAGCGAGTCTTGGTAGCCGCCAGTATGGTTACCTGTTCCGGCTGACGACCGGCGCGGCGGCAAGCAGCGGCTATGCGCTGTCTTATCTCCGTTAAGTGCTGCGAAATCTGATTCATGTCAGCATAGAGCAGTCACTGGGCCTATTCGGGAGTCAAACCCCAGCCCTCCGGCTCCTCCTCGGAGGCTTCGGCTTCCTCTTCTTCCAGGCTCACCACATCGGGGGGAGGGGGTGGAGGAGCAAACTCTTCCTCGGCTGCTGGCTCACTCTCGGTCTCGTCCACAGACACAGCATCAGGAGGCGGTGGGGGAGGGGCAAACTCTTCACTATCTGCGGTTAATTCCTCAGGCTCAGGGATTTGCTCAACCTCGGCAGGTGGTGCCGGCACCTGGGCTTCCAGGGTATCCATTGCGCTGATTCCCGCGGCTTCTTCTCCAACGCCTGCCGCCTCCTCGGTGGCGGGGATTTCCTCGGCAAATTCCGGTGATTCGAACTCTGTGGCACCTGGCTGGGGGCCGGCGCCCACCAGGCCAGCGTCAAGGCTTTCGGCTATCACTGCCGCCTGGACCGCCATACCAGGGACAGCATCTACTGCTTCGGATAGGGCCGCGCCGCATTGCTGACAAAAGTTAGCTGAGGCGGGATTGCTGGCCCCACATGCCGAACAAGTTGCTCCTTGGCCTGGGGGCTTAAGCAGCGCATAGCACATCAAGCAGGCACCGCGTTGGGGGGGATTCTCGTATCCACACTGGGTACAAAAGTTTCCAGCCACAATTATCACGCCTTCCTGGCCGCTACTGACTTACCAGTCTGTTACATTGAATTATGGCGAGTATAACTTACCGTGGCAACCATGTCAAGCCAATGAATGGACCCAGACCGCAGCCGAAAGCGCCCCACAAAACCTTATGAGGGCCACCAACAACCGCACAAATATCGCCTGACCGGGGAGGAATCTGCCTCTATAAGCGATAATAACTATCTTAAGGGATTGTTTTGATCAGTAGTGACCCTAAGGTCACCAGCGTTAGCGGACAATTTGGGAAGCAGGGTTTGAGTGAAGATGACAACGCTTAATTACGATGTGGCGATAATCGGGGCCGGCCCGGCGGGCATATTCGCCGCCCTGGAGTTGACCAAGCAGCCAGGCCTGCGGGTAGCAGTGGTGGAGAAGGGCCTGGATTTGCCCCCGCGCGTGGCGGTCCGCGCCGGTGAGATGTCTGCGCCAGAGGGGGCCAATATTATGTTGGAGGGTTTCGGCGGGGCGGGGGCTTTTTGTGACGGCAAGTTAACTATCACTGCTCAGGTGGGCGGCCATCTGGCCGAACACCTGGGCGAGCAGGCCGCTGCAGAGCTTATCGGCGAAGTTGACCAACAATGGCAGCAGTTCGGCGCTCCCGAAAAGTTGTATGGTGCGGATGAGGAAGTAGTGGCGGATATCTCTCACCGGGCTATGCTGTGCGGGATGAAGCTGGTGACCGTGCCCCTGCGGCATATCGGCAGCGATCACACCGCGCAGGTCCTGGCAGCTATGCGCGAAACGCTCGGGGAGCGGGTGGACGTACTGACCAACACCACTGCAGAGAAGCTAATAGCCCAAAATGGGTCCATTCGGGGGGTAGTGCTTTCCGACGGACGAGAGCTGACCGCCGACTTTGTGATTGCCGCCCCCGGGCGCAGTGGCGCGGCGTGGCTGCGGGGGGAGGCGTTGCGGCTCGGTCTGAGCACCGAAGCCGGGGCCGTAGATTTGGGAGTGCGAGTGGAGGTGCCGGCGGCGATTGTCAGGGAGCTGACTGATAATCTGTTTGAGTTCAAGCTGCTGTACTGGTCGCCGACTTTTGATAACCTGGTGCGCACCTTCTGTGTGTGCCCTTATGGGGAAGTAGTGACCGTGCGCACCGGGGACGTGATTACCGTAAATGGCCACAGTTATGAGAACCGGCACACTAATAACACTAACTTTGCCATCCTGGTCACCAGCCGCTTTACCGAGCCTTTTGATGATCCAATCGGCTACGGTCAGTATATTGCCCGGCTGGCGAATCTGCTCGGTGAAGGAGTACTAATACAACGATTAGGCGATTTGCGCCGTGGTCGGCGCAGTACCGACCATCGCATCTCCCACAGCATAATCCAACCGACCCTGCCTGAGGCCACGGCCGGCGACCTTAGCTATGTGCTACCCTATCGTCATCTAACGGCGATACTGGAGATGATTGACGCTCTGGACGAGTTGGCCCCGGGAGTCGGTGATCCTCACACCTTGCTGTATGGAGTAGAAGTGAAGCTGTATTCGTCACGATTGCAGCTTACTGAGCAGTTAGAAACTGAGGTGGCGGGCCTGTATGCCTGCGGCGACGGGGCGGGCTTGACCCGGGGGCTGATCCAGGCTTCAGCCTCCGGGGTGGCTGCGGCACGAGCCATCCACCGCCAATCATCGTAACCGCGTAGCGCAGGTTCTCAACCTGCGCGGGCCGTAGTGCGAGGTTAGCGAACCACGCCCAACATAAGGCGCATAACCCTCGCCTACGGAACTGTTGGAGGCATGGGTCTCCTACCTACTCACCCCAATGCCGGTGCCACTGAACAATCGGGCCAGGGATG
>JALGTV010000035.1 GCA_029821215.1 Candidatus Zipacnadia bacterium
GAGCCAGTCCCCGCGCCAACTGCACATCGTCGAAGTTTCGTGCCTGAGTAGTGAGTTTTCGGGCCAGCCAATCCCGGTTACCCACGGCGCCGGCAATATTATGTTGCTGGGGGAATTTATCCGCCAGCTCGACCGGCAATTCCTGGCCCCGGTCCAGACGAACCCCCTCACGCACCGCCACCCTGATTTGCCACAGCAGTCGCAGTTGCCGAGCAATCATTCCCACAGTTCTCAATGCTGCCCCGGTCAATGCCCCACTACTTAGCCCCGATAGCAGACAGGATAGTGCCTTCAGGGCGGCCAGCGCATCTTGTTGGCCGATGCTATCTACCAGCTCAAAAACTGTTGCTTCCTCACTGACTGATGTTACCGCTTCAATTGCTGCCTCATCAATGATTTCCGTTTCGCCGACATACAGGGCCAGCTTCTCCAATTCCGAGGCAATCCGATCCACCTGGCCGCCGGTAAGTTCCACCAGTCGCTCGGCAAGTTGGGGGTCAATACGCTTTCCTATCCGCTGCGCCTCCTCTACCGTCCACTGAGGTAGATGTTTCTCCGCAGGACTGGATAACTCCCTGACTTGACCGAGTTTTTTGCTGATCTTTGCCAGTGGCGCTGAAACCGGAACGATTCCTCGCTTAGGCCCCTCTCCGGCTGTCATAATGACTTGGATATCATCAGGCAATCGCTCTAAGGCATGGGCTAAATTTTCCTGGCCATCGGCAGCCATCTCGTCCACTCGCTTAATAACCACTATGCGTTTCGCTGCCAGCAGCGACCGCCCGCTCAACTCAGTCCCCATCCGCTCCTCGTCTAACTCCCGACCCTCCAAGACGGTGACATCAGCTTCCCCCTTATCCTCCTCCATCGCGGCAATGGCCCGCGCTTTAAGGATATCTGCATCTCCAAACAGCAAGGTTACTGCTGCTGAGCTATCCAGTTGGCTACGCGCAGGTGGTGGTGTCATTTATCTATTGTGGTTGCCTAACTATCCTAAGTGAGACTTCTTTGGTATATTAGCATGAGACTGTTGCAAAAGGTAATTACAGGCTGCTTGTCAGAGTAAAATGTGTAAAGCTAACCGGCTAATGATAGACGCATATCAGGGCACCTTTCGACAAGCTCAGGGCAGAGAGGATGCCCTCTGAATGTTATTTGTCGCGTAGGCGGGGTTCTCTCCTTCGGCAGGCTCAAGACGGTGAGCTTGCCGAACCGCAACCCTGCTCGGATTGGCGCAGGTTGAGAACCTGCGCTACGCGGCAGGGGGACAATTTGCCAATACCAATCAGGCCAGACATGCCCTCCTATAGGTTCCTATGGGTTTTGCAACAGTCTTTGGCACGCTAACCCGCTGCTCAGGGCAGCAAGCTATTATTACTGGCTTCGTCGCCGCGCCCTCTTTATCCTCTTGGTTAGCCAACCCCAGCGTCGCTGCTGGTGTTCCACCTGACTCGCGGACACCGGCTGCCCCGAATAGCGCAGTTGGTACAATTCCTCAGTCGCCTTACTGACCAGAGGATAGACCTTGGCGGGAATCAAGGCCTGTCCAGCCGCTGCCGCCAGCAGTTCAGCCGGGGTGGTAGCAGATTGGCTACCTGCATCCAGTCGCAGTCCGACAATCTTATAGAACCGGCGCCATTGCTTCTCCAGACGCGACCACGGTTGGTGCCCATCTCGCCACTGGCGCCACCAGCGGCGCAGCATCGCCGGATGAACTATCGCACTGGCTGCCAGCCCCAACACCGCCGCGACTGCCAGCACCTGCAATATTGTGCGGGCCATTTTGCCAATTACCAATCCAAACTGCCCATAACGCCACAGCAACGTACTTAGGTTCTGCTCTTCCAGACTTTCATTGGCATGAGGATTAAAAGGTACCCACCCCCAACCGGGGAAATAAACCTCTACCCAGGCGTGAGCATCAGTGCCTCGTACCACATAGGCTTGCTCTTCTGAGTCATACTCCCCCGGGGCAAAGCCGGTAATCATCCGTGCTGGTATGTCTGCCATGCGGCACATTACTACCATCGCCGTAGCAAATAAATCACACGCGCCCCGCCTGCTGTGTAGGAGAAGGTGTACCGCTGCATCCCGGTTTTTAGGTACTGGGGAAGCCTTGGTCGTATACAGATAGTTTTCCGACAGGTATGACATAATGGCCCTGACCTTATCATAGGGACTGGAGGCCCCGGCAGTAATCTGCTGTACGAGGTCAGTAAGCTGGGCCTGGCAGGGCAGCGGGACCTGCTCAATATACTGACGCCGCAGCCATTCGGGGTAATCAGCAGCGGCGGCGCTCAATTGCATTGGGGTAAAGTCGGGCATGACCGAAACGACTTCATATTCCGTGCCGGGCAATAGCGGCAGTGCCGCACTGATATTACCTAAGGCATCAGTCATTATCGGCAGCACGGGTCTCCTCTGGTCAGTGGTTTGCCAGGGTGGGTGCATAGGGGTGGGGGTATCAGTGATCCGCAGCTTCTGGGGGTGGGCGGCCCCGTATATCGCCGCGCCAGTTACCTCCACTATATGATAGCGCTGCCTGTTGCGTACTCCTTGCAGCGTGGTGGCTCCCGGGATAACGTACGCCTCCTTGGCAGTCGCGTGCAAAAAACGCTGATTGTACTGCGAACCGCGCCAGCTATGCCCGTCATAGGTGTGATAAGCCCGCGCCCGCCACAGAGACGGATAGTCCGCTTTGACAGTAAATACCACCCGTTCGGACAATTGCAGTGAGCCGTTCCCCACGACAAACTCATCACCGAACCTGATTCCCCTGCCCTCGGTAGACATGTCTGACATCCACGACGAAGCCCCGACAGGTATCTGAGGAAACAAATTAGGTGAAACGCGATACAAAAGGTTGCCGACTCCCCCTGCCACCACCACCATCGCCACAAACAACAGTGCCGCCGGGCCTAATTGCCGGCGTCCCCACGTCAGCCATCGCTTGTCCTGTCCGGCCGGCACCCAGTCCTGTCGCGTCAACAGATTGTCATACGCCCACACATAGATGCTGGCGAACAGATACACAGCAAAGCTGACCAGCAACTCCGCATTGAGGTTCAGGGTTCCCATCAGGCCGAATATAGCTAACCCACAGGCCACGGCTATCACCGCATTTTCCCGTCGCGCCTGAACAAAGCACAACCCGGTCATAAACCATGCTATGAGACTGGTCAGGGCCAGGTCCTGGCTAAATAACATCTCGGCAGGGTAGAGCAAAGTGATGGGAAATAGGCGAATTTCGCGCACCGTATACAGAGCAAATCCAGCGATAATG
The DNA here is from genome assembly GCA_029821215.1 of Candidatus Zipacnadia bacterium. Lineage (GTDB taxonomy): Bacteria > Armatimonadota > Zipacnadia > Zipacnadales > Zipacnadaceae > JALGTV01. The sequence goes on from JALGTV010000035.1 coordinate 3,284, forward strand.
AACACCGCCGCGACGAATCGTAGATTTCGGCTCTTGGCCGAACTCACCAGGCTAATCGCCAGCCCAAAGACAATGCTCAGATGCAAAGTTAGTTCGTAGGCCGGCTCGTTAACGTGCAGAGTAATGGCTGCCGCTGCGGCACTGCACGCTACAAGCAGCCCGGCCAGCACCGGTATTCTGCTGACTATTTCACTACGCTTGGCGAACAACTCGCCCTGCCTCCTTCACCCCAGCGGCCAATCCCCGTCCACCATGGATCGCGATGGTCTGGCAGCCTTGGCGACGCAATTGGGTCGCCAACCACTGGTAGCGGGTCTCCAGCCCTATGTGGCCTTCAAAACTACCAGTTACCAGCGAAAACCAATTAACGGCATTGCCCCACTGGCACAAAGTTGCACCCACGTCGGCCATAGACTTAGCGGTCTGCGGAGATATGACTGCCACACTGGCCCCACCAACCAGTTGCGATCCGTGGCCCTGAATTACCGCGGGCAGCGACTGAGTGCAATCGGCTGCTACCCGGGCCAGTGCCTCCAGAATCTGGAGCTTTTGCCCCGGGGTCTCCGCCGGGGCCACGCTATAGTCAGTAGCTCCCTGGGCAATCAATCCGGTAGGCCGGCCCCGCTTAAGTGCCTGCGCGGCCAGGGTCGCCGCCAGCGTTACACCGTATTCCAGGCTGCTCTCGTTGCCTCGGCCGGTATGAACCCCCGCCGAAAGGTCCAATATTATTATCGCCGGTAGGTCCTGGGGCCGCTCGCGCTGCACTACACTCAACTTGCCGCGGTGGGCGGTAGCCTTCCAGTGTATTTGGCGGAGATCATCCCCGGGTACGAATTCTCTCACCCCGTACAGCTCAGTCCCTGTGCCTGGTCGGCGCTTGCGGGTCCGGAGCTGCCCCGCTCCAGCCACCGCTTGTGGCCACATATCAGGCAAATCAATTACCTGTGGATAGACCACCAACTCGCCGCCATCAGAGATTGATCTGGTAAATTCAAATAGCCCAATCAAGTCGCTGGTGACCAGGCCTAATTCATCTAATTTGTACACACCCCGCCGCACCGGCAGCAGGTGATAGGTAACTGTTTGCTCCTGCCCCGGAACCAGGTCTACTATCAGGTGCCTCTCGCCGTCAGGTAGGCGGAGTCCATCGGGTAGCACGTCTTCAACGCTGACCAGATAACGTGGCCGGGTGCCGGTATTGCGTACCGTCAGACTGACCGGTACGCTCTCACCTACACTAAGCCGTGTCCGATACAGATGTCGCTTCACGTCCAGACCCTTTAGGCTGTGCCGGCTGAGTAGATAGGAAACTGGCGCCAACAACCCGATGGCCGCCGCCATAACGAATACCTGGTTTATATGCAGGAAGACGGCTACTATTAGCAGGAACAGCCCGCCCCAGATTAGTATATGCTTCTTACCAACTTTCATACCTGCGGTGCTCCTTGCCCCACAGGAACCGGTACTGAGTCTAAGATTTCCCCAATCACCTGCCCAACTGTTGTTCCCGCGAACTCACCGTCCCGCGACAGTATCAGCCGGTGCCCCAGAGCCGCCGGTGCTACTCGCTTAATGTCATCGGGAATGACGTACTGGCGATTGGCGATCGCCGCCACTGCCTGGCCGAGGCGCATCAGCGCAATACTGCCCCGCGGGCTGGCTCCCAAGCCGACTGCAGGATGCTGGCGAGTAGCCCCCACTATATCCACAATATATCTCTTCAGGCTATCGTCAATGTGAATATGCCGAATAGCCTCCTGCATCTCAATAACTTGTTCCTTGCTCACTACCGGCTGGACGCTCTCAATAGGGTGGCGCAGGATTTGCCTGTCTAACACGGCCACTTCATCATCGGCAGCCGGGTAGCCCAGCTCTACCCGTGTCAGGAAGCGATCTAACTGAGCCTCCGGCAACTGGTAAGTACCTTCATATTCAATGGGATTTTCGGTAGCGGCCACAAAGAACGGGTGGGGGAGATGATGGGTAACTCCATCGGCGGTGACCTGAAATTCCTCCATACACTCCAGCAGTGCCGCCTGGGACTTGGGAGTCGCCCGGTTTATCTCGTCGGCCAGCACTACATTGGCGAAGACCGGGCCTGGGCGGAATTCAAACTCACCGCTGCTCTGATCAAATACGGTTACTCCGGTAACATCGCTGGGTAGCAGGTCAGGAGTAAACTGAAGCCGTTTGAATGTGCCATCAATAGACTTGGCCAGTGACCGGGCCAGCATAGTCTTGCCTACGCCGGGAATATCCTCAATGAGCATATGGCCACCAGCCAGCAGCGTGGCCACCGCCAGCTCCACTGCCTGCCGCTTGCCGACAATCACTGTCTCAATGTTATCAATCAGCATTTTGATGGGCGTGCTAATAGCTGGGGCTGACACGGGCAGTCCTCCCTTAGCTTGGTCAGTAAGCTCGTTGGTATACAGCAATAAGGTTGGATAGTTGGATAATCGCCCCTGGCTTCTGTGACGCCCAGAGTCTCAACCATGTTCGCCAGTACAGCCACACCGCCACCCGATTAAAGGCCCAATCCCGCAAGCAAGCAGCACCGTCCTCATTATAGCAGTGCAGGGGGCGACGGTCAACGCTATCTGGGCCCCGACGGTCTATTGCCAGCGAGTCGGGGCGGCATCCTGAACCGCATCTGCCTTCTATATTTATTTCTTCACCCTCTTGACAAACTCAATCTTATCCACTATAATATATTAGCACTCGGCCGATGAGACTGCTAATAGCACTGTCCGGCCGATAGGTGTGCCTTTTGGGGCGTTCTTTGTGTGTTACAACTATTCTTTTACGCAGAAGGTGGTGAACCCTATCATGATTCAACCGCTTGGGAGCCGAATTCTGGTCCAGCCCAGTGAGGCGGACGACACCAGTTCCGGCGGCATCATAATTCCCGAAGCCGCCCAGAAGCGGCCTCGCGAGGGCAAAGTTATTGCTATAGGTCCAGGCCGCCTGCTGGACAATGGTGAACATCAGCCGTTGAGCGTCAAGGAAGGTGACACCGTCATTTATACTCAATATGGCGGCACCGAAATAAAGTACGATGACCAAGAGTATCTAATCGTAGACGAAGATTCGGTGTTAGCTGTGCGTACTGAGTAGCTGCATCCGATAATATCCTATACCAAAGGAGGATTAAGTATGGCCAAGAAAATGATTGCCTTTGATGAAGAAGCACGTCGGGCCCTGGAGGACGGCGTAGACACTGTGGCTAATGCCACTAAGGTTACCTTGGGACCTAAGGGACGCAATGTCGTCTTAGAGAAGAAATGGGGCGCTCCCACCATTACCAAGGATGGTGTCACGGTGGCCAAGGAGGTGGAAGTAGAGGACAAGTATGAAAATATCGGTGTTGCGTTGTGCAAGGAAGTAGCTTCCAAAACTAATGATGACACTGGTGACGGAACTACGACTGCCACCGTCCTGGCCCAAAGCATTGTTCATGCAGGGCTGCGCAATGTGGCGGCCGGAGCCAATCCCATGCTGATTAAGCGCGGTATCGAGAAAGCTATCGCAGCGGTGGTGGAACATATTGCCAAGACTTCCCAGCCCCTGGAGACTCCCGAAGAAATTGCTCATGTGGCTGGCATTGCCGGCAATGATCCCCAAATCGGCAAGCTTATTGCCGACGCCATGGAGAAGGTCGGCAAAGACGGTGTCATTACCATCGAAGAGTCCAAGACCGGCATCACCGAGCTGAACCTGGTAGAAGGGATGCAGTTTGACAAGGGCTACATCTCTCCCTACTTCGCCACCGAGGGCGAAACTATGGAGTGCATACTGCAAGATCCCTATATTCTCACCTTTGAAAAGAAAATCAGTTCGGCTATGGACATCGTGCCCCTTATGGAAAAAGTCGCCTCGGCCGGTGGCAGCCTGCTGGTCATTGCTGAAGACGTAGAGGCTGAAGCCCTGGCCACGATGGTGGTTAATAAGATGCGGGGCACTGTCAGTTCCTGTGCCGTAAAGGCCCCCGGGTTTGGCGACCGCCGCAAGCGCAACCTGGAGGACATTGCCATCCTCACTGGCGGCACCTTCATCTCCGAGGACCTCGGCCTGAAGCTGGACAACATTAGCATTGACGATCTGGGCCGCGCGGAGCGAGTAGTAGTGACCAAAGACGATACTACTATCATCAATGGAGCTGGCTCCGAGGAGAGCATTACCGGTCGCATCGCCCAGATTCGACGCGAGATTGAAGACACCGACTCGGACTACGACCGGGAGAAGCTCGAAGAACGATTGGCTAAGTTAGCTGGCGGAGTAGCCGCCCTGGGTGTGGGGGCAGCCACCGAGGTGGAGCTCAAGGAGCTAAAGCATCGCTTTGAAGATGCATTGTCGGCCGCCCGGTCTGGTGTTGAAGAGGGTATCGTGCCCGGCGGCGGAGTTACCCTGGCCCGGGCCGCTGCTATGCTGGACAAGCTCGCTAAGAAGAGCAAAAATGACGACGAGCGGGTTGGCATTCAGGTTGTGCAGCGGGCTCTGGGCGATCCCCTGCGGGCTATTGCGGACAATGCTGGCTACGAAGGCAGTGTCGTGCTCCAGAAGGTGTTGGAGAACGATGATGCCAACTTCGGCTTCAACGCCCTCACCGAGCAGTATAGTGACTTGGTGGCTGATGGCGTGGTTGATCCGGCCAAGGTGGTGCGCTGCTCCCTGGAGAATGCTGCCAGCATCGGGTCACTGGTATTGACCACCGAAGCCATTATTGCCGAAATGCCCGAAGAAAAGGGACAGCCGGCAACCCCACCGATGCCTGAGTACTAATCGGGGAAGGCTGCTAAGAATAGACGCTACGGGGTCGGGCCTTATGCCCGACCCCTTTCTTATAGAACCGGGCAAGGTAGGAAATACACGCAGATTGGCGAATAGGCAAGTATTACGAGTGTGGGAGGTGGTTGAAAGACGTCTGCTCGTCGCCGTACACATATTCTTGCCTATGTCATAGACCAGTTCCCATCGTTATCAGAGCGACTGGTTGTCCATAAGATACAAGCCTTACGTGAACAGGGCTTTGATGTGCTACTGGTGGCCCTGCGCCACCCTCAGCAGCCGGCCACTGACGATGAAGTTGACCAGGTGGCTGCTGCCACGCTTTACGCACCGCAGGGGTCGCTTCGCCTGATAGTGGCTCAACTGGTCGCCGCCTTTACTCGGCCGGCGGGATACCTATGTGCGCTGAGGATTGTCATCTCCCGCAGCCTGCGAGTGCCGGCGGAGACTGGTCACCTGCTGGGCAGTCTGTTACTCGCCGGCTATTTTGCGGTCAAATTGGGCCGCTCACTGGGCCATATCTACGCCCACTGCGCTGCCCGACCCGCCACAGTCGCCTGGCTCCTGGCTGAGATCCGCGGTTCGGGTTACAGTCTATCCTGCCGCACCCGCGATCTACTCCCATCGGAGCCGGTAGCCCTGACTGCCAAAATCGCCGAAGCCGAGATTGTCACTGTGGGTAGTGATTATGCCGGTCAGCGACTCCTCCGCGACCACCGCCTGGTAACTGAAAACAAGCTGCATTTGATCTACGATGGACTGGATGTTAGCCAGTATATGCCAGGAGTACGCCAGAGTTCTGGAATACCGCTGCTGGTATCGGTGGGACGGCTGGTGGAGAGGAAGGGATATCCGTTTCTGCTTCGGGCGGCCAGCTTGCTGCGCTCTCGCGGGGCCCAGTTCCGCCTGGTCATTGTTGGTGATGGACCCCAGCGCCGTGACTTGTTGCGCCTGGCCGCCGGCCTTGGCCTTCAGCAAACTGTTGAGTTTCGCGGGGTCATCTCCCGCCGCGACCTAATGGATTTGTACCACCAAGCTGATGTGTTTGTTCTGGCTTCCGTGGTGGCCACCGATGGCGACCGCGACGGCCTGCCTGATGTGCTGCTGGAAGCCCTGGCGATGCGCATTCCTACTGTAGCCAGCGATATTTCTGCCATCCCCGAGCTTATTGAACCTCACAAGACCGGCTTGTTGGCTACTCCTGGTGATGTCCGCGACCTGGCCGACAAACTGGAGATTGCGCTGTATGATGAGGGATTTCGGGAGCGGGTCAGCCTCCTGGGCCGGGAGAAGGTCAACAAATACTTTGATGTCCGCCGCAATACGGCGGCACTGGCGAAACTATTCTCTGAAGTCACCATCTGATGCCGGCTGCCCCGCTTGCCGGCATAAGGCAACTTCTCTTCCAGGCAGGATTGCTGGGCCTCGGCCCCGAAACATAGCCATGTCTATTCACGCCCCAGCATTGTTTGGTGGAGCTTCCGGTGATGGATATATCTATGGGTAGTCAGCAAACCAGCATCAATCGTCGCAACGGGGCCCTGTTGGTTGCTATTTTAATAGTGGCTGCGGGCTTGCGGCTCTGGGGCTTGAGGTGGGGATTACCCGACTCCACCCACCTGTTCTCCTATCATCCTGACGAGTATCATTCACTGCGCGGATTATTCTCCTTGGTAGGAGGATCACTTAATCCCCACTTCTTCAACTATGGGAGCTTATATCTGTATTTGGTAGCCGCCGCGGCTACCGTGGGCCACGGGGCGCTGATTGCGGGACCGGCTGCCAGAGCCCTTAGTGTGGAAGGCCTTCCCGATGCTTTGCAGGTCTGGACGCTGGACGCCCGTATTGTTTCGGTGCTGGCGGCCTTGGTGACCATAGCTGCGGTTTACTGGCTAACTCGCCGGGTATTGGCAAATCCGTGGGCCTTGCTATCCGCGGGGTTCCTGGCTGTGATGCCCCTGCATGTTCTGCATTCCCACTACGGCACCGTAGATGTCACTCAGGCCCTCTTCGTGACGCTATCTCTGTTGTTTTCGGTGCGTATAGTCCAGGAAGGCGGATGGAAGAACTGCGTATGGGCCGGGCTAGCGGCGGGTCTGGCCGCTTCTACTAAGTATAATGGAGCAGTGGTAATTGTGGCCCCGCTGTTGGCCACTTTCCTTGCCCAACCTACTCCTTCGTCCCACCGGACTCCACTTCGCCACCAGTCCGTAAAGTTGCTAATCATACTCCTGTGTGCTGGCGTGGGCTTTGGAGCGACATCGCCATATACTCTG
>JALGTV010000036.1 GCA_029821215.1 Candidatus Zipacnadia bacterium
CACGGCTATCAGCGCCCACGTCACCGCGACCGCCAGCGACCCCCAACAACAGCGACAAGTGCACCTGGCCATTGAGAGTATCCTGCGCGAGCGCTTCGGCTTCTCCGAGACCACCATTGAGATGGAACCGGCGTCCAGCGAAGAACAACCTCTCGTCTTCCCCGCCACCCACCCGGCGGAAGCCGAGGAGCACGATCATTCTCATGACTAACTTGAAGAATTTATGAATGGCATATGCGGGGCACCCGCTTTTTGAAAAAGGCCGGTTCCCGGCGCGACTGAGCTCGTCGAAGTCCGCACCCCTCCGGCAAAAACTTTTGAACTGTGAGCCAGTGAGGGCCAGCATAAAGGAGTATGCTCTTAACACAGACGCGTTAATACCCTTATACGGAAATGTATAGGTTAGCAACACGAGTAAATACAAATAGCATATTCTGCAAAAGCTTGCGAGGTGATGTCTAATGTATCCGACAAAGGAAAAGTTGATTGATCTGATTGGAGACGCCCAAAAGGGGGAATTGGTTTTGCCGGAATTTCAAAGGTCTTTTATTTGGGAACGACGCGCCATTGAGGACTTACTGGTCAGTGTTCTGAATGACTACTTTATTGGCACGCTTTTGCTCCTGAATATCCGGCCGGCAGACCCACCGTTCCGCCCTCGACTGATTGAAGGTATGAACGACGATGGACTACATCCGCAGAAGATGGTGTTAGATGGACAGCAGCGTCTTACCAGCATATATTATGCTTTGTACGCGCCGGACTTGCCGCTTAAGAATACGGTCCACCCTTACCGGTTCTTTCTGCGCATTGACAAAGCCCTGGAAGACAATTGGGATGATGCGGTCTTCAGCTGGCCGGCCGCCTCCAAGAAGACTGAGCAATATATGCAGAGTCCCCGAACTCAGCATCAGGAAGGCGTGCTTCCGTTTGGTGTACTTACTGATTGGATGATATGGCGTAAGTGGCACAACGCCTACTCGGATTATCACGAGCAGAACGGCGGTTTGGATGACCAGACAGTGGAGAATGTTTGGCAAATTGGAGAGACTTTTCTTAACTACCAGGTTGCTACCGTACAATTAGAAGAAAGCACCTCTCCGGAGACTGTCGTTGAGGTGTTTGAGCGCATTAATTCTACTGGTACGCCGCTGGGCATATTCGAACTGCTGACCGCGCGTTTGTGGAAGTACGATATTAAACTCCGTGACTTGTGGGAAAGTACTCTTGAGCAATGCGACACTATAAGAGAATTCGCAAGTGATAAGGGAGAGGGTTATCGTAAGTTCATATTGCAGGTTATAGCATTAATGAGAGGGCGAGAATGCAAGCGTAAGGAGTTAATTCTGCTAGAGGGTGAGCGCTTTGCCACAGATTGGCATAATGCCTCCGCATACGTTGAGCAGGTATTAAGAAGAATTACAAACACCACGGGCGGCTATGGTGTTATTAAGCCAGACCTTTTGGCATATTCAACAATGGTCACACCTCTGGCTTGTATGTTGCGCGAATTAGACACCAAGTATAACAATTGCGCAACCGGCTACGAAAAAACAGATCAATGGTACTGGAGTTCAGTTTTTGGCGAACGCTATGGCGGTTCTACTGATACTGTTTCCTATCGGGATTTCCGTGAGATGCAAAAGTGGCTAGCAGATGACGAGGCTGTACCTGAAAACATAAAAGCTGCTACTGATAGAGTGAGCCAGCTTAATCTGAGGGACGTTGTGCGCGCTGGGGCCATCTATAAGGGAGTTATGTCATTAGTCGCTCTGCACGGAGCACTCGATTTTCATTCTGGCCAACACATTGAACTCCATCAGCTAGACGACCATCACATTTTCCCTCGAAAGTTCCTCGAGACGCAAGGATATAAAGACCCGAATAAACGGAATACGATTTTGAATCGAACTCTTATCAGCAGTGATACAAATCGCAAAATCATTGGTGACCATGCGCCGTCACAATACCTGGCGGAAATGGAGAAGTCACTGGGAAAGGATAAGAGTCGGGAAGTTTTAGCCACACATTTTATCGACCACGCCGCTTATGACGCAATGCAGCGAAATGACTATGAGAGCTTTCTAGACGCAAGGCAGACAACTATTCTAAGTGAAATCAGACGGCGATGTACTGCCTCTGAAGGGTGACCAACATTCGTTAGTAGAAAGGTGCGAAGCAAGTGCAACATAACGATCAGCAATACACGATAACGCCCATTGGGGTTGTGCAGCGGGCGGCACCGGGCGAAGACGAAACCGCCCGCATTGAGATTTTTGCGGAGTATGCTGAGGGCTTGCAGGATATTGAGGAATTCTCGCATATCAATGTGTTCTACTGGCTGCACCAGTCAGAAGGATACAGTCTGGTGGTACAGCCGCCTTTTGATACTCCCCGGCACGGCGTGTTTGCCACTCGTTCGCCCCATCGGCCTAATCCGCTGGGGTTTGCCGTGGTAGAATTGCTCCAGCGGGAGGGGCGGGTGCTGGGTCTGAGGCCAGGCGGGGCTGGCTGGAAGATAAGAAACCAAGATAGATAGCTCTTGCATTGAGACGAAAGATGGAGTAAAATATAGTAGCCAACAGATGTAGCCGAAAGCTGGGCAGTTCCCCCCCGCGGCCTATTCGGGCCGCGTCTTAATGCGTAGGAAGAGGGAAGCAGCAGATGTTGCGCATGGTAGTATGTGTCAAGCAGGTTCCTGATACCACAGAGGTGCATACCCTCATCCGCGAGGGAGTTCCTTCTATCCTCAATCCCTTTGATGCTCATGCCACTGAGGCGGCGGTGCAGCTAAAGGAGAAATATGGCGGACATGTAACTGTCCTGTCTATGGGGCCGCCCCAGGCTGCCGAAGCCCTGAAGAAGTGCATTAGTTTCGGGGTGGACCGGGCCATCCTGGTCAGCGACCGGGCCTTCGCCGGCGCGGATACGCTGGCGACCAGCTATACCGTGGCGGCAGGACTGCGCAAAATTGCTGGTGAAGAGGGCCTGGATCTGGTGCTGTGCGGTAAGCAGGCCATTGACGGGGACACCGCCCAGGTAGGGCCGGGTATCGCCTGCCGGCTGGATCTACCCCAGATTACTTATGCAGTCGGCGTGGACGAGGTTGATTTAGAGGAAGGTACTATCACCGTCCAGCGCCGTCTGGAGAAAGGGGTCCAGACCGTGCAGGCGCCGCTGCCGGCCTTGCTGACCTGCGTGGAAGAGATGAACGAACTGCGGTATGCCTCTTTGCCTAATATGATTAAGGCGGCGCGCTATGAGGTGGAAGTTTGGACGGCGGCCGACCTGGACACCGAGCCTGAGCGGCTGGGCCTGAAGGGCTCGGCGACGGTGGTGGAGCGCATCTTCGCGCCGCCGGAGCACGAGCGGGGCGAAATCATCCCCGGGGGCAGCGAGGATCCAGCCGGTGCGGCTGCGGCTCTGCTGGATAAGCTGATAGAACAGGCCGCCACCAGTGAAGAATGATTGCTTATGGCTAAAGACAAGCAACCCCGGCTGGTAATTGAGCCGGAAAAGTGTATCGCCTGCGGGCTATGTGAGGCAGAATGTCCCTTTGATGCCATTCATATTGAGGGCGACGTCGCCGTCATTGACTATGATAAATGCAAGGTGTGCCGCAAGTGTATACCGATCTGCCCCACCAACTGCTTGTCCGTGGAAGGCGGCAAGGAAGCCGCGCCTGCAGAGGCCGCGAAGCCAGCCGAAGTGACCGGCAAGGTGGGCGGGTATTCGGGGGTATGGGTTTTTGCCGAGCAGGACAGCGGGGAAGTCCACCCCGTCAGTTGGGAGCTGTTAGGGTGTGGTCGGACGCTGGCCGATACGCTGGGCTGTGAGTTAGCTGCTATGGTGCTGGGGGAGGATGTTGAGGATGTGGCCATTGAGGCCGGCTACTACGGCGCCGACCGGGCCTACGTAATTGACAATCCTGTCCTACAAGTCTACCGCACCAGCCCCTATGCCGCTGCTTGCATTTCTTTGATTAGCAAGTACAAGCCGGAAATTGTATTGGTGGGAGCCACAACACTGGGGCGGGACCTGGCCGGGGCCATAGCTACTGAATTGGGTACCGGATTGACCGCCGATTGCACCGGATTGGATATTGATGAAGAAACTAAGTTATTGCGCCAGACCCGCCCCGCCTTTGGGGGCAGTATTATGGCTACTATTCTGACCCGGGAGCAGCGGCCCCAGATGTCCACGGTCCGCCCACGGGTAATGGAAGCTCTGCCCCGCGACGAGACCCGCCAGATAGAGATTATCTCCGAGGACCTGGCCCTGACCGAAGAAGATGTCCTCACTAAGATAATCGGCTTCCAGGCTGACAGCGACCTGGATGCTCCCAACCTCCAGTACGCCGAAATCATCTGCTCAGGTGGCCGGGGGCTGGGCAGCCCGAGCGGATTTGAGCTTATCCAGCAGTTGGCTGATGCCCTGGGCGGGGTAATGGGCGCCTCCCGGGCCACCGTGGACGCCGGCTGGATATCGCATGACCACCAGGTCGGCCAGACCGGCATTACTGTCCGGCCCCGCTTGTATATTGCTTGCGGGATTTCGGGAGCCATTCAGCACCTGGTGGGCATGCAGAGTTCGGACACCATTGTGGCCATAAATACTGACCCTGATGCTCCCATATTCCAGATTGCCGACTACGGCATCGTCGGCGACCTGTATCAGGTAGTGCCCGAACTTATCCGCCTGGCCAAAGAACGCAACTTGAAGGAGAAGCTTCTATCGGGGGTCGCTTTTTGAAGATCGACCAGCAGCGAGGAGCAGCCTGACTATGACAGAAGGCGAAACTGATGTCAATCTGAACTACGATGTCATCGTGGTCGGGGCGGGACCGGCGGGTTTGGCTGCGGCTACTGTCTGTGCGCGTGCTGGCCTGGAGACTATTGTCATTGAGCGGGGCCGCAAACCGGGCACGAAAAATGTCATGGGCGGGGTGCTGTACACCCGCCCTACGGCCCAAGTGTTCGGCGAGTTCTGGAAAGACGCCCCGCTGGAGCGGTGTGTCATTGAGCAGAATGCCTGGATACTGACCGAGGATTCAGCTATCAAGCTCGGCTACCGCAGCCCTCAGTTTGCCGAGGATGTTCCCAATTCCTACACCGTGCTGCGGGTTAAAGTAGATGAGTATTTCGCCCAGAAGGCAACTGAGGCCGGGGCGCTAATCATCAATGAGACCAAAGTGGATGAGGTGCTGCGGTTATTATTGCTGAGGGAGTCAACTGTGAGCTGACCAAAGGCCTGGGTATGCAGAGCGATCTGCGGGTGGAGGACGCCGCCAGCACGGTCAAACAAATCATCCGCCTGGATGCGGAAGTTATTGAGAACCGCTTCGGTCTCCAGCCCGGTGAGGGGGCCACTATTGAGATGTACGGGGCGGCTACTCAGGGCATGCTGGGCACGGCCTTTCTGTACACCAACGAAAGCAGTCTCTCATTAGGGTTAGGTGTGTTGCTGGCCGACGCCATACAATCGGCTGCCGGCGCTGTTTGGTCATGGGGTGATGGTGGTGGGTGATGCGGCCCAACTGGTCAACGGCATCCACCGCGAGGGCAGCAATCATGCCATTCTCTCGGGTAAAGTGGCGGCAGAGACGGCCATTGAGGCCCATGAGAAAGGCGACTTCTCCGGCCGAACGCTGCACCGCTACCGCGAGCGGCTGGAGAAAGAAACCCCGACTATGAACGACCTGCGCAAGTACCGCAATGCCGTCACGTTTATGGAACGGCACCCCTGGGTGCTGACTCTCTATCCCCAACTGGCGGCTGACTCCATCGCTGAGATGATGAATGTTGATGAAGAGTCCAAGCGCAGCAAGCAGTGGAAGATACTGCGTGAGGTGATCCGCCGTGGCTCTATCCCCCGCATGATATGGGATGGGATTGACGGAGGGAGGTCATTTATATGATAGAAGAAGGCGCCAACCAGGGCCTGGCTGACCAGCTATACCTGGTCAAATACGAAGTAGATGAAGACAACTGTCACCTGATTATCAAGGATGCGGAGGAATGCCGGCGCTGTGAAGAGAAGCCGTGCATCTACCGCTGTCCGGCTGAGGTCTATCGGTGGATGGAAGAGGAGGAAACTCTGGAAGTCGCTTACGAGAACTGTCTGGAATGCGGCGCCTGCCAGATAGTCTGCCCCTACGATAACATTGACTGGTCCTACCCCCGGGGCGGCTTCGGCGTGGCCTATAAGTACGGCTAAGGTAATATGACTCAGCAAGCAGATCAGCTACCAGCCTCGCGACCCGGGTAGAGTTGGTGGCTTTCTCGTTGCTACTTGGTCTGGTTTGAGAGGGTCGTTTCCAGGATGCGGCGGATGACTAAGAGCAGGTCCTCGTAGTCGGTGATGGGCTTGGTGTAGAACCAGGTGCAACCCAGGTCAAAGCCTTCTTTGACATCTTCAGGCTCTTTCAGGGCGGTGAGCATTAACACGGGAATTTGGGCAGTCTCTTCGTCGCTTTGCAGTCGTTGTAGGGTCTCCCACCCGTCCATCCGGGGCATCATTACATCCAGAATAATCAAATCCGGCTTCTGCTCGGCCACACGCTCCAGGCCCTGGAGACCGTCATGGGCTTCGGTTATCTGATAACCTTCCTGCTCCAGGAAAGTCTTAGTAGCTATGATGAACTCACGGCTATCATCCACCAGCAAGATGTGATCGTCCATGGCAATTACCTCCGCTTCAGTGTACTGGCGCGCGGACTCAGATTCTGAAACCGGGCCGCTGCCGCCAGGCGCGGCGAGCATCATGAGTTCGGCGCCGGTCCACCACTAATCCCCTATTCCCCGTGTGCTTGGCATATTCCTTCAATTCACTAAGGATAGCCGCAATCTGACCTACGTGCTGGATGTCATCGGGCTGGTTGGTGACCGCCGCAGCAAGTAGGCGCATAAATGGGAAGAAGACTTCCTCGCCCTGGCGGGTGAAGCCGATAATACCGCCCCGGTGACGGTCTTTGGGGTCGTAGAATTCGGGAAACACCTGTTCAAACTCGTTGATAGCTGCATCGGCCAGCGCCTGCATCCTCTCCGGCGAACTGAGCACAAAGAAATCGTCACCACCGATATGGGCTACCCCATCATCGCTGTCGCCGTGCCCATTGGTGGCCCGCAGTAGTATCTCAGATAGCTGGGTGATTACCTGATCGCCCCGATAATATCCATAGACATCGTTGTAGGCCTTAAAGTCCTGCAGGTCAAAAGCGATTACCGCCAGGCGGCCCCGCTGGGGCAGGCGGCGGGTAATCTCGCGGGTTAAGTGAGCATTGCCGGGCAGACCGGTGAGGGGATTGAGCTGACGGTGCCGCTGACAACAGCGCATTAGGGCCTGGAGGCGAGCCACCATTTCTTTAGGATCCATGGATAAGGGGAGGCAGTCGTCAGCCCCGTTATGGAACATACGTACGATTTCTGGTCCAGTTGACTGGCTAACCAACAGCACACAAGCACCATAGTGGCTGGTGGGCAGCTTGTGAATCTGGCGGCAGAAATCGGCATCCCCTATGTCTGCCAGTGGGCTAACAGCGACAATAATGTCCACGGGGCTCTGCGCAAGCACGGCCAGAGTCTGTTGGCCATTGGATACTGCGGTAACCTGGAAGTTATCACTCAAGGCCGTGGCAACAGCCGCCGGCAACTGATTGGGACCGGTGACCAACAGCAAGCTATCAGTGTTAGAGGGTGAAGGGGCCGATACATCCATAGTTTGTCACTATGCTACCGAGTCTAAGAGTCTCTATTGGAGCCTTGTCAAGCATCGGGAGGCGATGGTAGCTTAACACCCAGGTCAGTAATATCAAAGATGGCGGTGAGTTCGTAGCCGGCAGCCGCCAAGTTCTCGCCAGCGCCCTGGAGCCGATCCACCATGGCAATGACCTTGATTATCTGGGCTGATCGTTCCCGCTGGAGAGCCTCAATAACCCGCAAAGTCGAACCGCCGGTGGTGATTACATCCTCTATAACCGCCACTGTTGCTCCCTCTGCCAGGGGGCCCTCCACCTGCTGCTGGGTACCCCGCTGTTTTCGCTCCTTGCGGACAATAAATGCGTCCAAACTGCGCCCGGCCTCGGCGGCCAGGGCGGCGACCGCCCCAGCAATCGGGTCAGCACCGATACTCATCCCCCCCACCGCCTCCACCTCAGCGGGAAGCTGGTCCAATATCAACTGGGCCAGCAGATGCAAACTCTCGCCTGACAGCGAAATCTGTTTGCCGTCTATGTAATAGCTACTCTTCTGACCCGAGGCCAAGGTAAACTGGCCAAACCGCAGGGCGCGCTGCTTTATGAGTTGGGCCAAGCGAGCGCGCAATTGCTGGCGAGTTGTATTGGTCAAGTGTACCATGATGCTCCCCCCTGGATTGATGAGACAGTGATCACATAAGAGCTAATGTTGGTCACATAGAAGCCCGGGTTCGCGCCCGCAACATTTGTTGCAGTAGCTCAGGAGTATGGAGGCTGCTAAAAGCTTCGTAGAGATCTTCCCAAGATAGAGGTCGCGCTGTCCTACCCGGTCTCCCGGCGGGCTGAAAGGCTCCCACCCCTTCTAACAGTTCTGCTGCGAAGTGGGGACCGGCCTGCGGCCATTTCGGCTCCTCTACCATCTTCATCCGGTCCAACAGGTCAATAACAAAACTGCGGCGTTCGGCAAACTGGGGCGAGTTCGGGTTTACATAATTGCTGAGGAATTGCTCTACCTCAGTCATACGCACTTGCAGGTATATGAAGGGGTCGCGGTAGCGTAATTGCTCCAGGAACCTGAGTGCGCGACTCATCTGAGCGGCTAACTGCCGCTGCTGGGCCGCCTGCTGCTGGGGATCAGTCACCGCCAGGTCGGGGGGCAGGCGCCAATCAATGAGCCGGTTCTGCCCGGGCAGTAAAACGTTTTCCACTTGGTCCAGAACACCCACAATCTGCGCCCGCTTCTGGTGCTCAGCCTCCTGGTGAGTTAGCCGTAGTTGGGTAAGCAATTGAGTTAACTCGGGAGGGAGGGTGCCCGTGGTGATGAGGAGCTGGCGGGCTTGGGTTAGAGTTGACTGGAGTTCGCTCAGCTTATTGTGGACAGTCTGATCGGCGGTTGTGACTGCCGCGGCGGCCTGCTGGGCGAGGGGAATCAATGGGGGGAGCTGATTGGGTGTCAACTGCAGGTAGTTGAGTAATGCCAGGATGTCTGACTTCTCCTGGGCGAGGTGGAAAGGATGTCCTGCAAGCTGGGGCGGCGATTCCTGGCTGGTTTCGGTGCTTGCAGAGACGGCGGGCGCAATCTGTCGCAACAAGGCGGGGGTGTAAGGGCTACTCACCAAGAGCAGCAGGTCCTCATACGATACCGGCGGCGCAGCCGACGCCGGTGGAAGGTTAAGGAATTGGGCCACCTGGTCAGCTAAGCCGGGGCGCTGGGCGTTATACTCCTGCTGCGACCAATCGTAGACGGTATCGGTGAGGGTCAACACTGCCTGCACTGCCTGTTGGTAATCAGGGCGGCCGGGAGCGATGATCTTGGCTGCCAGGCGCTGGGCGTCAATGAGCCGTACCAATTCGTATTCGTCAGGCATCAGTTGGCGCTGGGCATCCAGGTGGCGGGCAATGTATTCTGCCAGACTTTCTGCCCCATCAAGTTCAGCGACCATCTGCTGGCGCTGTTGCTGCTCTTGAAGACTCTCCACCCGACTGCGCTGGCTGGGAGCCAGCATATTCAGTATTTGCTCAGCCGCTGCCGCTATGCGTTGCTGTAGGTCGGCTTCTTTTTCGCCGAGGGTCGCCGCAGCCTGATGGGCGGCCGATAGACTATCAGCGGGTGGCTGGGTACCCGCGATCCAGTGGTCCAGCACCTTCTCTATGGCCGGCTGATGCTGGGTCCATAAGGCATCAGCGGTGGACAAAAGCTGCTGTCGCTGGTCATGGACAGCGTCTATCGTGGGCATCAGTTGGTTGGTTTGCTCAGAGGTGAACTGAATGGTGCGGGCTATCTGCAGGATGCGAACCTGCTCATAGAGCTGGTCAGGTGATAGCTCCGCGGAGGGGTTAGCCAACCCCATAGGTGCGAGACCGCTCAACAGGAAGACCACCGTGAGTAGCAGGCGGGTGCGTGTCATAATGTTGCCTTACCTTTCAGGACAGGCTGAGTTAGGCACGAGATATACTATTGTGGTAGTTTCGCCATCCAGTCAGAATCTCCTGCTTTTGCGCTGAGGCGGCTCAGCTACGCTTCTATCCCCAGTTCTTCCATCACCTCGCCAACCACGAAAAAGGAGCCGGTGATGCAGATGGCATCAGTGGGGCCGGCCAGGCGGCGGGCCACGGATAGGGCCTGAGACACATTGGACGTAGTATGCACCGGCCCGGAATCGTGGTCAGCAACAAGCGCAGATAAAGCAGCCGCCGGTAGTGCTCGCTGACAACGAGCCTGGGTGACCACAAACTCATCGGTAATTTCCCCAAGCTCGGCAATGATTCCTTCGGCGTCCTTATCGGCGGACACACCCAGGACTGAAACCAATTTGTCATAGCTTAGGTGGCGGGGCAAGGTGGCAACTAGGGCGGCGGCTGAGGCGCGATTGTGGGCGCAGTCCAGGGCCAGCCAGGGTCGAGCAGCTACTATCTGAATTCGGGCGGGGCAGGTGACAGCAGCGATGCTGTGCACAAACTGGTGGTCATCCACGGAGAAGCCGTAAGTTGTCAACACCTGAAGGGCCGCATAGGCCACGGCGGCATTAGTGGCCTGATGGTGGCCCAGAAGGGGCGTGGTTATGCGCAGGTCTCGGCTATCAGCCTTTAAGGTGAAACTCTGACGCAGCACCGGTAGCGGCTCATCCGGCGCGGGTATAGGCACTGGACTGACTGGCACATCGTGCTGGACAGGAGGTGGAATAATTACCTGAGCACCACACTGGGTGGCGTGCTGAGTCAGCACATGATGAGCCGCTGGGTCCTGCGGGGCAATTACTACTGGCCGGTTAGGTTTGATGATACCAGCTTTTTCTACGGCAATTTGGCTCAGGGTGGGGCCGAGTATCTGGGTGTGATCATGGCTAATAGGAGTGATGACTGCCACCAAGGGATCTATGACATTGGTGGCATCCAGCCGGCCCCCCAGACCGGTCTCCACGACGGCAATATCAACATCAGCTTCAGCAAAGGCGACAAAGGCCAGGGCCGTGTATATTTCAAAGAAGGTGGGTGGTGCCAGGTCAGGGCGGGCCTGGATGGATTGGATACTCGGCTGGACGGCGCGCACTAAGCTGACCAGTTCATCCTCGGAAAGGGGAGTGCTGTTGATGCGAATACGCTCAGTGGGAGTAACCAAGTGGGGGGATGTGTACAAGCCGGTATCATAGCCAGCGTGGTGCAAAGCCGCGGCTATTATGGTGGCGACCGACCCCTTGCCCTTGGTGCCGGCAATATGTACAGATGCCACAGGGAGGTGGGGGTTGCCCAGATGAGCGAGGAGGGCGCGGATGGTATCCAGGCTTACTGTATCGGCGAAATGGTGGTGGAAGCCACGGCGCTCGAAATCGGTAAATGAGTTGAGGTAGTCATACGCCTGGGCGATATCAGTAATAGGCTGGACGCCTTGGTCATTAGTCATTTAGAGAATAGCCGTCCTGAACAGTAGTGTTATTCACTGAGTAATACTATCAGTAGTATTAGCCGAAGGAGGCAGGAATTCCTTTGGAAAAAAAGAATTTATTTGATAAAAGGAGGGAAAGGAGGATAAGTGAAGAAAGAAGTTAAGTAGTGAGTGAGAATTAGTCAATACTATTGTGTTTCACGTGAAACACTGCTTGGGTCGCTTGGATATGAAAAGACCCGAAGACCTGCTGCAACTGGCTGCGGACAAAGGACTATCATTAGATGCCAATCAGCAGCAGCTACTGGACAAGCTAATTGACTGGGTGGCGCTGCGAGCTGCCTTAGTGGGGCTGTCCAAGTATGACACCCCGGAGGCGGTGCGGGAACGGCTCATAGCGCCAGCCTTAGCTATCTTTGATGTGGTTGACCTCACATCTCTGCGCTCTTGTGTAGACATAGGGGCAGGTACTGGGGCATTAGGCATAACGTTAGCTATCACTATCCCCTACCTACAGGTGGATTTGGTAGATCGCAGCGAGCGGGCAATAAGATTTATGGAGCTGCTGACCAGACACTTGGACCTGACCAACACCCAGACTATATTCGTAGAGGCCGACCGGCTGGCCCAGCAGCGACCGAATCACTATGATTTGATATGCATGCGAGCCTTAGCTGATGGCCAGAAAGCATTGGCACTGGCGGCCAGGTTGTGCCGGTCGGGGGGGTATATTGCTGCCTGGCACCAGCCGGCTGACCCTGCCTATGTTGCTGGAAGTCTTTCCCTGGAGCGAGTAGGGGTAGCGGCAACCGGGGTCCAGGGGTTGTCAGTGTCAGCCTTCCGGGCGGAGTAGTCACGGAGGTAGCGGATGGCCGAGACTTACGCCGTAATAAACCAAAAGGGGGGCGTGGGCAAGACTACCAGCGCCCTAAATTTGGCGGCTTGTGCCGCGCAGCGGGGGCGGAAAGTGCTGCTGGTGGATGCCGACCCCCAGGGTAATGCCACCAGCGGTGCAGGCGTGGATCGCGCGGTGCTGAGCCACTGTCTGTATGACTTGTTAACTGATACTACCAGTGCGGGCCGGGTACAGCTATCCGAGGTGGTGGTGCCGACCCAGATTAGCAATCTATCATTGCTACCTGCCACAATAAACTTAGCGGGTGCGGACTTGGCGCTGGCCAGTGTGATGAGCCGCGAGACAAGATTGCGCCAGGCTCTGGATGAAGCTTACCAGCGATACGATATAATTCTGATTGATACTGCGCCTTCGCTGGGGCTGCTGACGATCAATGGCCTGGTAGCCGCGCAAGGGGTGCTGATTCCTATCCAGTGTGAGTATTATGCGCTGGAGGGGCTGAGCCAGTTACTGGAGATTGTGCATTTGGTCCAGGCGCAGCTTAATCCCGGGCTGCAAATTACTGGAGTTATCTTGACTATGTACGATAATCGGACTAATCTGGCGGCTGAGGTGGAAAAGGAAGTGCGCGCGAATTTCCGCGGCCGGGTATTCCGGACAGTAGTACCGCGCAATGTGCGGGTGGCTGAGGCCCCCTCTCATGGGGTGCCGGTGGTGATGTACGATAGCGGTTGTGCCGGGAGCCGGGCGTATTGGCGATTATATCAGGAGGTGTTCCAAGATGCGTAAGCCTAGCTTAGGACGCGGGCTGAGCCAGTTGATATCCGGCAATAACTTGGCCCAGACACGGGCAGTTATTGAAATAAGTGTGGAGCGGCTGGAGCCGAATCCTTTTCAGCCGCGGGGGGAATTCAGAGAGGATAGCTTGACGGAGCTGGCGGAGTCCATACGGACTCAGGGCATAGTGCAACCGCTGGTAGTAAGGCCGATGGGCGAAAACTACGAGATTGTGGTAGGGGAACGGCGATGGCGGGCGGCCCAACAGTTGGGACTGGAGACGGTGCCGTGCGTTGTGCAGGAGATTTCCAACCAGGAAGCGCTGGAGCTGGCACTGATTGAGAATCTGCAGCGTGAAGACCTGACTTGTATTGAAGCCGCCCGCGCGTATGAGCAACTGATTGAGGAGTTCAGCTTGACGCAGGAGGAGTTGGCGGAGCGTATCGGGAAGAGTCGGCCAGCGGTCGCCAACACTCTACGGTTGTTGCAGTTACCTGAGGAGATTCAGCTCAGTATCCAGAAAGGTGAGATGAGCGAAGGGCATGGCCGGGCCTTGCTATCAGTGGGTGATGATCCGGGAGTGTTGATGGGAATATGGAGGCGGGTTGTGGAGGAGGGACTGTCAGTGCGCGAGACGGAGGCATTGGTAGGACAGACGAAGGAAGGGGCAGGGCGTAAGCGGAAGAGAATGGGTGGTGAGGTAGAGGAGAAAGTGGATCCGCATATAATAGCAGCGGCGGAGCGACTGCAGGAGACGCTGGCAGCGCGGGTGAGTATCAGGCCGGGGAGAGGGGGTGGGGGGACGATTGTGATTCAGTATCACAATGGGGAGGAGTTGGGGCGATTGCTGGAGCTGATCGCTCCGGAGGAGGTGATATAGAGAACATACAACATACTGAGTATAATAAGACTAATGAGTATGCTGTGGTTGCCAGGTATAATGGTGAGTGGATGTTGCCCCAGGAGAAGGGTGCCTCCCTTGCCGTTGGTGTAGGTGGTGGGGAAGCTGGGTAGGACAATCGGTGGGGAGGGATGGGGCCAGCGGTAGGCCGCGGAGTTACGGAAGAGTCACGCAAACCCTGGGGGAGAGGTGGGGGTAGGAACTTGGTTTGGCCCTTTGCTTTTATCCTTAGTTGTGCTATAATGGAGGGTACTGTTATCTGAATGGCCCCGTTAGAGTGGAAAGGAGTTATCCCAGTTGACTAAAGTCAAGTATGTCGGATTGTTAGTATGGGTCATATTAGCCGTGGCGGTAGGCGGGTGTGGCGAGAAACCAATCGCAGTAGTTAATGGCGAGCGGATTAATGAGAGCGAGTTTATCAGCAAGCTGAAGAAAACTCAAGGCAAGCGACTCCTACAAGCGATGATTGATCGCGCACTGGTGAATCAGGAATTTGAGAAGCTAGGCTTGTCGGTACCAGCCCAGGAGATTGAAGAACGGATAGCTGAATTGGAGGGCAGGTTTCCGACTCCAGAGGCGTTCCAGGAATTTTTGTCATCTCAACGCATGACGCTCAAAGAGTTGCGGGATGAGTTACTGTTCGGCGCTAAGTTAGAGCTGCTGGCGACCCGGGATGTGAAGGTGACCGAGGAGGGCCTGAAAGATTTCTTCAGTCAGTACCACCAGCGCTATGACAAGCCACTGCGGGTGACCATCCGGGAGATTGTGGTGTCCAGCAAGGCCGATGCGGAGAAAGTACTTAAGGAACTGAAGAAACCAGACGTAGACTTCGGTGCGATGGCCAAGCAATACTCGGTAAGCCCCGCCACCCGGGCACAGGGAGGCAAACGCCCGGAAACTCCTGTGTCGATGCTGTATCCGAGAGAGTTGCAAGGGCCGAGCCAGAACCTGGAAGTGGGCGAAATTTCTGCGCCTATTGCTGCAGACCAGCAGTGGTACATCATAAAAGTGGAGGAACGCAAAGCGGCGGAGAAGGCTACCCTGGAGAAGGTCAAGGAGGATGTCACGCGGGATTACAAGCGTTCTCAGGGTGAACCTGTGGACCAGTTGGTGACTCGCCTGCGCGAGAAGGCAGTCGTTAGTGTAGTGGACCCAGACCTGCAGGAGCTTAACGAACTGTACCAGGCGGAGGCCAAACTGCCGACGTTTGGTCCCGAAGAGGAGGCAGCAGGGGAAGGGACTGAGCCGGGGCCATCGGAGGGTAATCAGTGATAAGGAGCGGGGGGGACCGGGCTGGTGCCCAGCGGCCGCCGGTGGGATAGATGGATGAGTTTGACCGGTTAGTACAGATTGTGGCTCGACTGCGCAGTGATGAAGGTTGTCCCTGGGATCGCCAGCAGACCCACCACAGTCTGAAACAATACTTTGTTGAGGAAGTCTACGAGGCGATAGAAGCGATTGATGACGGCGAATCTGCCCAGCTTTGCGTGTTGCTCCAGGTGGCCCTCCACGCTCAGATAGCCAGTGAAGCTGGTCAATTTGATATTCACGATGTGCTGGAGCGCATTAACGAGAAGTTAGTGTACCGCCATCCCCACGTCTTCGGTGATGTATCAGTATCCAGTGCTGATGAAGTGCTGCGGCGGTGGGAGCGGCTGAAGCAGGCCGAACGTGGCCAGCATCCTGGCCAGTCGGTATTAGATGGTGTGCCGCGGACGCTGCCAGCTCTGCAGCGGGCCAAGCGACTGCAGGAGAAGGCGGCGCGGATGGGGTTTGATTGGGATGATGTCTCTGGCCCATGGGCAAAGGTACTGGAGGAGATAGAAGAGCTAAGGGAGACGATAGATGGTGAGGACCGGGAGCGGATGGTGGAGGAGTTAGGGGATGTGTTAGTGGCGGTGGTGAATGTGGGCCGGCGGTTGGGAAT
>JALGTV010000037.1 GCA_029821215.1 Candidatus Zipacnadia bacterium
GTGCCCGGCTGCCATCCCCTCCCGCTGAAAGCCTACGACCAACCGGTTGTCCCATCCCGCTCCTGATACAACAGGCCCGGTGAACTTGCTGGCCGGCTGGACACCGGTTAAATCGCGCTCCGGGGTGAGATAGGAGGTAACCCAGGATTGACGAGGAGAGTAATAAAAGGCATTTTCTCTGAAGCTCGGCACCAAATTCACCACCGAGCGCACTGCCAGCTCACCCCACTCCTGCAGCGGGCCCACTGTCACTGTCTTGGCCAGTGCATACCCGTCCGCCACCAATTCGTATCGCTTACTAACCCTCAGCCCCAAGTCCTCATTATAACATTCCATCACTACTGCTTGGCCCTCCCGGCGCACACTGGCAACCTGGTCAGCTGCCTCGGTGCTGCGGACTTGTCCCTGCTTAGTCTCCAGGATATAAATGTCCCGACAATCAGTAAGCAATCTTTGCCCCCCGCCAACCCCCAATACGAGATTCCCATGCTGGGATGAGATTAAAAAGTGGGCTACATCCGATCCCAGCATCTCAACTTGTTGGGCTGAGCATCCCGGCCCAATCATTATAACCATTGTTAAGCACATAGCACTTATCAGTATCGTAGGGAATAACATTTTTTCCATTCCTTTCACTCCTTTTCTATAAATTACTACTGACCCTTTCAGACTTTACAGCAACTTCGTCCCGATTATAACCTCAGGCTTAAAAAGCTATAGGGAAGATACACAGCGATGGTAGTATGGACTATCGCGATTGTGAGGTATTCTACTAACTATAGTTTAACACAGTAGGAAAATCCTATGAAGTGGCGGCAAATAAAAGTCTCTCGAAAGTCGTCTGTTAATCTTAATAGCCGAGCACAATCTGTGATTTTTCAGTTGACTGGTGGGTAGTATATCACCATCCTAACCGGTTGTCAAAGAGTTTGGCGGAAAATTTTCATTGCGCAGTAATGGAGGTAAGGCCCTCAGGGTCCGAGGAGTAGCTTCCGACAGATTAGGCTGGCGAATTTCTTCTGGTAACACTAATCACGCCCAATAAGGTATTGATGTATTGACTGGGCGGCCTGGCGACCATTGCCCATACCACGGACCACCGTCTCTTCGCCGGGGATTAAGTCGCCGCCGGCAAAGATGCCGGGAACGCTGCTCTCCAGAGTCTCGGGATTGACGATAACATGACCGCTCTCATCCAGCTCGATTCCCGGCACCGCTATGGGCACCAGGGGACTGACGCGGGCCCCGATAGCGATAACTACCAGATCAGTGTCAATGGTGAACTCCGAGTCGGCCATCGGCACGGGCCGTGGTCGGCCCGAGGCATCCGGTTCACCCAGCTCCATCCTAATGCACTCCATACCCACCACATCACCATCCTCACCTATGAATTTAATCGGCTGGGTGAGAAACTGAAACTGAATGCCTTCTTCCTCAGCGTGACGCACTTCTTCTATCCGGGCGGGCATTTGCTGGCGGCTCCGTCGGTACACAATGGTAACTGTTTGGGCTCCCAGCCGCAGCGCCCAGCGGGCGGCGTCCACTGTCACATTGCCGCCGCCTATCACTGTTACATATTGCCCCCGCCGGATGGGAGTGTCATAATCGTCACGGTAAGCCTGCAGAAGATTGACGCGGGTGAGATACTCATTAGCTGAATAGATCCCCCGCAGGTTTTCGCCGTCAATATTCAGAAATCTCGGGCTGCCAGCCCCCAGGCCCAAAAACACGGCCTCAAACCCCATCTCCCCCCGAATCTCGTCCATAGTCACCGTCCGCCCCACGACGGTGTCGTGGCTGATCTGTACCCCTAAGTCCACCAGGCTTTTAATTTCATGGCGGACAATATCGTTGGGCAAGCGGAATTCGGGTATACCATAGATCATTACCCCGCCCGGCTCGTGCAGCGCCTCAAATATAGTGACCTGGTGGCCCAGCTTAGCTAATTCGCCGGCGCAGGTCAACCCCGCCGGTCCTGAGCCGACTACCGCCACTTTGTGACCGGTGGGTTTAGCTCGGCTCGGTTTCTGGGAGTGAGCTATGAGGTGGTCACCCACGAAGCGTTCCAGGTGACCAATGCCCACCGGCTCATGACCAGCCCGCCCCACTACACATTTCTCCTGGCACTGCTGCTCCTGGGGACAGACTCGCCCACATATGGCCGGAAAAGAATTCGTCTCCTTTATCTTCAGGCCGGCTTGGGTATAACGCTTCTCGCGGATGAGCTTGATGAAAGCAGGTATGTCAATATCTACTGGACACCCGGCCACACATGGAGCGTTCTTGCATTGCAGGCACCGCTCGGCTTCCGCCAGCGCCTGCTGTTCACTGTAGCCCCTATTTACTTCCACCGGGCCAGCCAGCCGCTGCGTCACCGGTAATTCCGGCATCTCCTGATAGGGCAACTGCATTCTCTCTTTGTTATCCATCGTTCTCTCGCACCTGCCAGTAGCGAGGCTCTACTTTGCACTGATGAGGACCGGCCTCGTAAGCCTGGGTCTCGCCCGCCTGGTACATCTTCAGACGCTCAGATAATTCACGAAAATCAACCTGATGAGCGTCAAATTCCGGGCCATCCACACAGGCAAACTTGGTCTGGCCGCCCACCGTCACCCGGCAGGCCCCACACATACCTGTCCCGTCCACCATAATAGGATTAAGGCTGGCGAGGGTCTTGATGCCATAAGGGCGCGTGACCTCCGCCACCGCCGCCATCATCACCACCGGCCCGACCACCATGATCAGATCGAAACTCTCACCGTTTGCCAGACGTTCCCCCAATGGCTCAGTTACCAGCCCATGATGCCCGTATGACCCGTCATCGGTAGTAACTATCAGTTCATCACTCACATTATGAAATTTCTCTTCATAGATGACTAAGTCGCGGGTCCGAAAGCCAATGATGGCAAGCAGCTCTGCCCCAGCATCTTTGAGGGCCTTCAGCATTAGATAGCCCGCCGGTGCCCCGAACCCACCACCTATAAAGGCAGCGTACTTCGGATTTCCAATGTGCGTCGGCTGGCCAAGTGGGCCTACTACATCCAGCAGATAATCGCCTGGCTGAAACCGTACGATCTCCTGAGTAGAGTGACCGGCCGCCTGGACGACGGTAGTGATGGTGCCTGCTCCGGAGTCTTTGTCAGCAACAGATAAAGGAATACGCTCGCAATGCTGCGCAGCGCGGATAATGCAGAACTGTCCGGGCCGATGGTGCTGGGCTATCCGGGGCGCCTTGATAGTCAGTTCAAAGATGTCTGTAGCTAATTGCTGGTTGCTAATGACCTCAAACATAGTCGGGCAGCCTTTTTCTATGGTGCACATAAAAGCGCCGGCACTATCCCCTCGCAGCCGGCTGGTAGTAATTGTGATGGTCTAAGAATAAAGCTACTAAATTATACACCTTTTGCCCCTGTTGTCAAAGCGTACTCTCGCTCCCAGGTTACAGGTTATAGGTAATTGATATGGAAAGTAGTAGTAGTTATGAGTACTGGCATTAAGGTGGGCAAATGATACGGCGAGATAAGCGACCAAAGGCCGGCCTATTTCGTCGGATCCATCTCGGACCACTCCTGCTGGTCACCGCCGCACTGGTTGTCCTGCTGGTAGGCACTGTCAGTCAGCGCTGGGGCCCCGTATGGTATTACCGGCTTAC
Organism: Candidatus Zipacnadia bacterium; assembly: GCA_029821215.1. Lineage (GTDB taxonomy): Bacteria > Armatimonadota > Zipacnadia > Zipacnadales > Zipacnadaceae > JALGTV01. Next base: position 3,653 of record JALGTV010000037.1, read on the forward strand.
TTTTGTGCGGCCCGCGGGGGTAGTAGTCCATCATAGTGCTACGGCACCGGTGGTTGGCGGGCGGCGGGTGGACGCCGAATTCCTGGATGACGTTCACTCTACCCGGGGCTGGGGGTTGAGATTTGGCGACCAAGTTTACCATATAGGCTATCATTATGTGATACTGCCCGATGGGACCGTCCAGCCAGGCCGCCCCGACTGGATGCCGGGCGCCCATACTACCGGACACAATGACTGCCTGGGAATTTGCTTGATTGGCGACTTCAGCGCACACGACGGACAGGCCGCGTCCCCCACTGAGGCGCAACTACGTAGTCTGGTGGACCTACTGCGCTCCCTGATAGGCAAATATCACTTGCAGCCCGAGGACGTCTACCGCCATTCTGACCTGAATGCTACGTCCTGCCCCGGCTCGGGAGTACCCTGGAAGGAAATCATCCGCCAATTAGAGTAAGCGGCGCACCCCAGCAGATGACGAGCGGAAAAAGCCGGGCCAACCTACCTATTAGTACCTATGGTTGACTGCTTTTAGTCAGGGATAACCAGGATACGGCGGCAATTCTCGCATCTTATCAGCTCAGAGGGATTGTGCAGCATGCTAATATAATTGTTGGGCACTGAAGTATGACAGCCCCCACAAGCCCCATGGTCAATCGCTACGACCGCCAGATTGTTGCTCTTCTTTCGGATTTGGTCATACCGTTCCAGCAACGATGCCTGTATTTGCTCGCAAAGTTGGGAGCGACGCTGGTGCAAGCTCTCCAGTTCGGCATTGAGTTGCTCGGTACGGTTATGGTAGTAATCCACTATCTGTTGATGTTCTTCTCGCAGGTGCACAACTTCGCCGGTCTTTTCGTCAACTGCTTGCCGTTTGTCTTCCACCTCATCCATTAGGCGCAGTATTTCTTCCTCCAGCCGGTCTTTGTGTCGATCTAACTCCGCGATTTTCTGTTCCAGAGCCTGCAATTCCTTGGGGTCAGATACTTGCCCCCCGTAGGCTCGGGACCACTTGGCCTCCCGCTCGTCCTCTATGCCCTGCAATTGGAGTTCTTTGTCATGCAGCCGGGCCTGCGTGGTAGCAAAGTCCTCCTGCATCTGCTCGGAGAGCTGCTCTTCCTCACCCAGCCGTTGCTGGGCGGCGCTGCCATCATCTAACTGGGCCAATTCATTCTGGTCCGCCTGAATTTGAGTATCTATTTGCTGGAGCTGGTAAAGCAGTTGTAGCTGTTCTTTCATTGGATCCCCGCCTGTCTTTATGGGTAGTCAATAACAGTTTGCCTGTTCGTTGACAAGGGGTAACATACTTGGTATAATAATTATTCGTTTTATAATTCCGGCCAGATCAGGAGTAAGGACGGACCCAGTTATGCCCATCTACGAGTACGAATGCGAAAAATGCGGATTCCGATTTGAAGTGCAGCAATCAATCCACGACGAGCCGGTCACCGAGTGCCGCCGAGATGGCTGCAACGGGCCAGTGCGCCGAGTGTTCAGCCCCCCGGCTATAATCTTCAAAGGCAGTGGTTTCTACGTTACCGACTATGGCCGGGCAAACAGCAACACCCATGAATCAGCCACCAAGCCTACTGCTTCTGATAAGAACACTTCCACTACCGATACTGAGTAAACATTATACAGCTTCTTGAGTCAAACAAACAGACCGAGACCTCAATAGTCTCGGCTTTTGCATATTTGTAACTATCTGCCATCACCTCATGATTTAGGGAATGGTGGTTGCCTCGCCCCCATTCATATCATCCCCAGGACCGGTTTCGGTTATTGTCCGCATAGCTCTCACTATCAACAAGAGCGCAACAGTTACCTTTCCCAAGTTAGTCAGAGGCTATCAGAGGCGGCGGGCTACCAGCCACTGATCCCTTACCGAATGCAGCCGCCAGTAGTTGCCGGGCAATCGGTGCCGCCGTAGTGCTCCCATAGCCCCCTTCAGAGACAAATACAACCACTGCATACTGCGGATTATCGGCGGGCGCAAAGCAGACAAACCAGGCATGAGTAGGCTTGGTAGGATAGTGCTCAGCCGAGCCAGTCTTGCCGGCCACCGATACCCCCAACCCGCGCATAACCCGAGCCGTGCCATCAGAACTGGTAACCGCCAGACGCATCGCCCGTCTAATTTTCGCCAACACCTGCGGATCAACCTCCACTTTTCTCCCCTCAGATTGACCACACAGCTCTGCCCCACCGCCCAGCCACTTAGGCCACGCAATTTTCCGTACTATGTGAGGTGACGGGAGTTCACCGCCATTGGCTATCGCCGCGGTAACCACTGCCATCTGCAGCGGAGTGACTGTCAGGAATCCCTGACCAATGACCATATGCAGGGTGTTACCTGTCGTCCACGGTTCCCGCTGTACCTCACGTTTCCAGCGACGGTCACGCACCAGTCCTTCTTTTTCGCCAGGCAAATCTATGCCCGTCGTGTTGCCTAATCCAAAGCGCCGCGCATAATCGGCTATGGTATCACTATCTAATGCTACCTCAGGGCTGCGCACCAGCTCATAGAAGTAAACATCGCAGGACTGGGCAATACCCTTCCAGAAATCCACATACCCGTGGCCCTTCTCCTTCCAGCACCGGAATGGCTGATGATCGCGGCCCTCGTAAATAATGCCGGAGCAATGGAAACGCCGTGAGGTATCCAGGCCTTTGGCGTCCAAGGCCGCGGCGGCTGAGATGATTTTGAAGATGGAGCCAGGAGGATACTCGCCGGCAATCGCTTTGTTCAGAAAAGGGGTGCGAGGGTCGTTTTGCAGCCGTTGCCACTGGCGCGCCGAAAAGCCCCTGACCCAGGCATTGGGATCAAAGCTGGGTTTGCTGGCCAGCACCAGCACCTCACCAGTGCGCACATCTATCATTACCACGGCGCCGGTCCGCTGGTTACCTATGGCTTCCTCCAGAGCCTCTTCAGCGACTTTTTGCAGCCGGGCATCAATTGTCAAATACACCGAAGCGCCCGCGACTGGTTCCCGTTCCTCCAGCAGCCCCAGGATCTCGCCAGTAGCATCCACCTCATAGAGGTGGTAGCCGCGCCGGCCCTGAAGTACTGGTACGGCCGGGGAAGCATGCTCATAGATATCGTATGTCGCCTCCACCCCATCTTGGCCATATATGGAATTGGGCGCATAGATCGGCTCGCTGATCGCTTCAATCCCAATTGAAGGCGATTGGAGCTCCTGGTAGCGGCTGGGATAGACCAGATCTTTCACCTGGGCATACTGCTCGGCGCTGATTGGCCGCGCATATCCCAGCACATGCGCAGCCAGCGAGCCGTGGGGGTAGTAGCGGCGGGCCTGCTGGTCAATGACCACCCCGGGCATCTCCAACCGACGCGCCTCAATAGCCGCCACTACCTCCAGCGAGACATCTTCCCCAATATCCTGGAGGATGACCGGTTCTACGCTACTCTGTGCCTTTATCTTCTCAATTCCTTCCCGCACTTGGGCAGTAGACGCGCCCAAAATTCCAGCCAGTTGGGTGATAATATGTTCCGCTTCGGCTTCATTCTCAGGGAAATCACAGGGCACGATGTTGACATTGTATACCGCGTGATTTTCCGCTAATACCATCCCGTTGCGGTCAAAAATCAGGCCTCGCGGGGCCGGCTGGTAGACTTTTCGGGTCCGATTCCCGGCAGCCTGTTGGGCGTACGTAGTCCAGTTGGTAAACTGCAGTATCCATAGTCGGCCAATAAGCAGCATAAATGCAGCGCCTATGATCCACGCCATAACCCGAAGGCGAACTAAGAATACCGTTTCTTCCATACGCCCAGCTCTGGTCAAATCCTAACCAGAAAAGTTCCCCTCCTAACTATTGCTTTAATCGGTAGACTCCGGCAAAGGTGAAGCTGGTTCAACTGCAGCCGGCGCGGCAGCAGGCGCCTGTGGTGGTCCGTGCAAAGTACAGACTTTGGTCGGTGCTTCGCCCTCGGGAAATTCGCGCTCGGCTGTTTGCGGACAGTAAGGCCCCGCCAGTTGGCCCGACTCAGTGCAGATAGTCACCCGCACGGTGGCCGGTGTGGGGCGATCCGATTCTTCAGATGGGCTGGAGGGACCGGTAGCAGCCAGTTGAGTGTGTTTGGTGCATGGGCCCGGTACATCCTCGGGGTCAGCAAAATATTCTTCAGTAGTCGTCGGGCAGAAGTTAGTAGCCACCCGCCCCGTCTCCGTACAGATCTTCACCCAAACACCTTTTTCTTCCTCCTCTTCCTCTTCTTCAGGCTCACCGGCGAGTGTGGCTTTGACACCGGGGCCTTGGGGGTATTGGCCATTTACCTGAAGAATTTCGATAGCCTGATTCATAAAGCTGGCCCAAATAGGTGCGCAGAACCCGCCGCCGCTGGAGCCGCGCATCGGTGTGTTGTCATCATTACCCATCCACACCGCCGCTGATAAATCCGGGGTGAAGCCCACCCACCACGCATCCCGGCCGTCCTGGGTGGTACCCGTCTTGCCACAGGCGTGGGGTACTGACGCTGCCCTCCGCCCCGTACCCGAAGTGACCACTCCCCGCAGCATACTGATCATACTTATTGCTGTGGGCGGCCGCAGTACCCGGACGATTTCCGGCTTGGTCTGGAGCAGCACCTCGCCCCGATGGTTTTCAATCCGCTTGATGAACTGCCGCTTCGCCCGCAGTCCCCCAGAGGCAAAGCAGGCAAAGCCCGAGGCTTGCTCCAGAGGCGATAGCTCACAGACACCTAAGGCCAATGCCAGCACCGGCGTGAGCCGTTCGGGTGGTATATTCAGCAGTTGGCAACCATAGCGACGTATCTTATCTACCCCTAACTTCTGCACCAACCGCACTGACACCAGATTGACCGACAGGGCCAGAGCGTGCCGCAGCGTGTAGTTGCCCCCCTGGCTGGCCGAGTAGTTGTGAGGTCGCCACCATTTGCCCGCGCTGGTGTATATGGAGATGGGACTGCCACTGAATACCGAGTTGGGGCCATAGCCGGACTCCAGCGCCGCCGCCCATATATAAGGCTTAAACGAGGAGCCGGGCTGGCGGCCATATTGAGGGGGACCGGGGTGGGCACGGTTATACTGAATCTTGCGGTAGGGGCCTACCCCCCCCACCATTGCCAGCACCGCGCCGGTATGCACATCCACACAGGCCAGTGCCCCCTGCCCGACCAAATTGCCTTTTATTTGCCCCTGTTCCCGTCGCTTCTGTACTCCAGCAGATAGTTCCTTTTCAGCAACTTCTTGCAGACGGGCATCCAGGGTAGTGTAAACCCGCAGACCTCCCTGGTAGATGGCATCAACACCGTAAGTATCGCACAGCATCCGGATGATCAAATGAGTGAAATGAGGTGCCCGATAGCTGGCAATACCTGCTTGCTGAGGCTCAGTTAGCCGCGCTTGGATCTGCTCTTCGTCGGCGCGCTTCATTTGCCCAACGGATATGTACCCATCCCGGCCCAATGCCTGTAGCACTTCCCACCGCCGGGCTTTAGCCCGCTTAGGGTAATTGTAGGGCGAGTAATGGGTGGGGGCTTTGGGCAGGCCGGCTAGCAGGGCGGCCTCACCCAGTGTAAGCTCATCGCACTCTTTGCCAAAGAAGACCAAGCTCGCTGTTTTGACGCCATAGGCCCCGTGACCGTAGTAGACCTCGTTAAGATACATCTCCAGGATCTCATCCTTGGAGAACTGCCGCTCAATGGCCATAGCCAGCAGCATCTCTTTGATTTTGCGGTCCCAAGTCTGAGCCGAAGTCAACCACATGTTGCGCACTAACTGCTGGGTTATGGTGCTGGCTCCCTGAGTGATGCGCCCTGTCCGAAAGTTCACCCATGCCGCGCGCAGCATATCCCGGGGACTAATGCCCCGATGCAGATAAAAACGGCGGTCTTCTATCGCCACCGTCGCCTGTTGCAGGTACAGGGGAATCTCGTCCAGGGAGGCTATCTCGCGATTTTCTTTGTAGACTTTCCCCAGGAGCGTGTGAGTTTCGCGGCCATCGGGGTGCATCTCGGTAGAGTATATCCGCGTAGTCAGCTGTGGTCGGTATTGAGTAAAGTGTAGCTTCTCGGGCAGGACATCGCGCAACTGGGTTAGAGCCCCGCTCCAGAAGCACACTCCCACCACGGCCACCACCCCTAAGGTGGCATTGACATATCTAAATATCCGGCTTAACCGCTGCCTGGATTGCCGTTTGCCCATTAGACCTTAGCCTTTGTGTTTTATCGCAGTAGCATCTAACTGATTACAGTTCTGATTATACTACGATGACGGTGCAGGTCAAGGTAAGAGGTACTCCATAGTGGGTCTATCAATAGTGAGGACAAGTATAGTATCGGGCCCTATTGAGCCAAGTCGCAAACGGCCACCAAATCCAGATCAGGAACGTGGCGAAATTGGGGATAGAGGTTAGCAGTAGCATGACCACCGGCGCCCACAAAAGCAACGCGAATTGTCTCACTCATTGTCTATTGTCCTTTGTCGCGTTTTGCTGGTCAACTCAACTAGACGTTCACGATTATTGTCCACACAGTGGTAAAGTTCCTTCTTTTTTCAATACCCACGAGATAGTGGGCAGGCTGGTCTGCCACACTTCCTCGGGAATATTCTCAGTAATCCCCACTAGGAACCGGTCGCCCGGAGCGATGTCGCGCAGCATCTGCCGCGTGTAAGCCACAATTTGCTCAGGTGGCCATAAGTGCACCGGCGAAGGGTAGTTGGTCCAGATGATCTTGTCCGGCCAGGTGCGGTGCGCCTCAGCCAGCTCCAGGTCGCCATCCGGTACAGCCGAGAAGGCTTCAACGATGTCTACCTGTGAGTCGGCTACCGCGTCGGCTAGGGCTTTCATGCGGCCGTCCATGTGCACAGCGAGGAGTTTGCCTTCAGAATGTAGATAGGAGGCAAACTCATTGTAGCAAGGCACACAGTAACGCACAAAGCGCTCGGGGCCAATCATATCACCGGTTATATTGTCGCCCACATGTAACACCAGGGCGGGACTGGCAGCGGAGATTTCATATTGCTCGCGACGCCGCTGAGTAACTGTATCATAGAGCCGAAAGAAGTCATCAGGGCGCTCGTACATATCAATTGCAAACCGCTCAGGGCCCATCAAATCCCATAGCATAAACATTAGTGGTGAACGCGGCAACCATCCACCCATAACCAGTCCTGCTTCACCAAGTCGGCGTGTAGATCTCGTCGCGCACCATAAACTCCACAACCTTATAGTCCTCGGGCTGCTTAATGAGATACTCACTTAGCCGGCTCGTCCCGTAGCCACCACCGGTGCGCCGGGTTTGCCAGACTTCACCTGCTGGCGTGCGGAAAGTCTCACGAATGAACAATCGGCCGTTTTCGTAGTATTCGCGGCGTTCCACTTCAATGTGAGGACGTTCGGTCGCAAAAACGGGACAATGGATGACCAAGGCGAGACCTTCCTCGCGCAGGCCGGCTTCGACTTCCCCACGTGGTAGAATATCATCATAGCAGGTGAACGGGATCCGGTCGGGCATCTCACCATGAAGGACGGATAGTACTCGTTCGCGTGGTGTCACACTTTATTCCCCCAACTAGGGGGCCTACTGAAATCATACTGACTGGCACTCCGGCCAGCGCTTCAACCTTCTCCACATACGCCCGCGCGGCCGGCGGCAGCTCTGACCACTGGCGCACCTGCCCCAGTGCTTGCTGCCAGCCAGGCATCTCCTCGTACACCGGCCGCACCTTCCCCAAGTCGTCGGCCCAGGCCGGCATGGTATCTACCAGCACCCCCTCAATCTCGTAGCCAACGCATACGGGGATAATGGGCAATGTATCCAGCACATCCAGCTTGGTTAGAGCTACTGAGGTAGCACCATTTATTAGGGCAGCGCTGCGTAGCACCACCCCATCCAGC
>JALGTV010000038.1 GCA_029821215.1 Candidatus Zipacnadia bacterium
CGGTCAAGAGCAGACGAAATTGGCAGACGCTGGTGGCGTGCATGCGCCAGCGGCCAGTAGACGTGGCGATCGCCTACTGGCATGACACTGACTACGCTGGCCATCACCTGCTTTATCGCGAAGATGATATGAGGTGGTTTTATCAGCGCTTTGACCGGTGGCTGGGCCAGGTGCTGGATGAATTTGCGCCCGAGGCGGTGGCGGTTTTTGGTGACCACGGAATGGTGCCTTTTGACCACCCCGAGGCCAAACCACCCATCGCCGAGGAGATAACGATCGGCGGTAGCCGTTTCTGGCGGACATCGGGAGCCGCCGGGGATGTGTACTTCACCGGTGCCCATCGGCCCCCCAGTGGGCTAATCCTGTGGGGCCGCGGCTTCGGTCAAGGAACTGCGGAGCTGAGAATGGAAGATATGATGCCTACCCTGCTGGCCAAATTAGGCATAAGCATGAACACCTCAAAGATTGATGGCCAGGTGGACTACTCTGTCTTAGGCCCCGCCGGCACCACGAGCCAGGATGAGGAAGTGGTCATAGAAAGATTGCGGGATTTGGGGTATGTGGAGTAGGAGCGCGTAAATAGCGCCCAGACAACAGAGATTACCGGAGAGTTACTCATTAGAGGCCGCAGAGAAATCTGTGGCCTTTTTGTATGCCAGGGAGGTGAGAATATGAACGAGGTTAGTGAGGATAGCAGATTTACCGTGACCGTGCCGCTGGTCAAGGCCTGGCAGGATAAACAGGGGCAGATGTGGTTTGAAGGGGTGGCTTCTTCTACCAGCCTGGACAAGCAGCGGGAACGGATGACACGCAATGCGATACAAAAGATGCAGCAGTTTGCCGGTATTGACCTGCTGCCCAGCCATAACGCCGGGCTGCTGGAAGAGCTGGGCACGGTGGACGAATGTTTCGCTGACAATGAAGTGTTCCGGGTCAAAGGGCGGTTAGACGAGACCAGCCCGCGAGCCCAGCGGCTGTTCAAGCGGCTGATGGAAGGCAAGCAGTATGGGCTAAGTGTAGGTGGCCGGGTGACCGGGGCCTACTGGGACTACGATGAGGAGGCTGGCGGGCGCATCAAGCACATTGATGATGTGGTCCTGGACCATGTGGCCCTATGTCGGCCCCAGCAAGCGGCCAACCCGGATACTTACCTATCTGTGCTGGCTAAAGCGGCCGAGTCAGTGGCCCGCCAGCAGCCGTCGCTGTCTGATGAGGAGGATCTCATCAAGCGCTTGGGGCAAGTGGCCCTGGAGGCCTGCCGGCGATTATGGCCGTTCCATAAGACCGAACAGCCGCCATCACAGCCTCAGACTGAGCCGGTAGCGGATGCCGAGCTGGAAACGCTGCGCGAGGAGGTAACGACGCTTCGCAAGCAGCTACACGACTTACAGACAAATACCAACTCCTCTGTTGAGGAGAATACCAAACCACAACCTGGCCAGCGCCAATCATTGGTTGGTCAGCAGCGGCCGGGAAGCGACAATCAATCTAACTTCTGGAAAGGAGTATTATAGATGGGTAATGATGAGATGCTGGAAAAGGCAGTTGATACCTCCGACCTGGCGGCCGGAGGCTTGCTCAATACCCAACAAAGCAACAAGTACATTGACATGGCCGTGGATAGTTCCACTATGATCAAGGAGGCCCGGGTAGTGCGGATGCGGGGGCCGGTGATGGAGCTGGATAAGATCGCCACCACCGGACGGGTCAGCCAACTTAAGACCGAGGGTGTAGCCCCCGAGTCGCTGGCCGAGCCGGCTTTTGATAAGGTCAATCTCAGCTCCGTGGAGATAATAACTCCTTTTGAGATTACCTTTGAGGCCCTGGAAGACAGCATTGAGCGCGGTGACTTTGAAGACACCGTCATCTCAGTGATGGCCAAGCAGACGGCCACTGACCTGGAAGAGTTGGCCCTGTTGGGTGACACCGGGTCCGGTGACTCGTATCTGCAGGGTCTGGATGGCTGGCGGGTGCTGGCCGACGAAAGTCATATAGTGGACTTTGAGGGCGCCACTCTGGATAGAGCTGGCCTGTCAGCGATGTACCGAGCCTTGCCTGACGCGTACAAGCGCAATCATAGTGATCTGCGCTTTTACTTCGCCCCGGCTGCCATCCAGGACTGGAATGACACCTTCGCCGATCGGCCTACCGCCGCCGGCGACGTCGCCCTGACCGGGGGAGCAGCTCCTCCGTATATGGGTGTGCCGCTTGTGTCGGTACCAGTCATCCCCACCGATCTGGAGGGGATTATGGGCTATGCCAGTGGCCCTAAGCTGTCGCCGTGGCCTACGAAGAAAGTGACGCGGTGGTAGTGGGAGTTAACCTGGGGCTGACGGCGTAGTAGCACGGAGAAGAGTAAGAGGGGAACCCCGGCAAAACAGCGGGTTCCCCTCATTGCCTCGTCTGATGGCATACAGGGCCGGCCTCTCAGTGACTATGGAAGCGATACTGCGCCAGGGCAAGAGTCTACATCTGGCCACCACCGGCCTGACTTTGCACCACAATCAACCTCAGCGGCTGGAGAGTGTAGCCCAGTACATATATCTGGCGGCCGCGCACGCCGAGGCAGTGCAACTGTCTCCGCTGCCAGTGCTGCAGACAGTGAGCAAGGACGGCAAGCGGCAGCAAGCCGAGCCCTGGCAGGTTGCTGACTGGCAGGCGGCGGGCTGGCGTTTGTGTGAGACTGAGGAACTTTTGGAGCCGGGGGCCCAGGTGCTGGTAATTCGCAATATGGGTCTGGGGGATGTGTTGATGCTTACCCCGGCGCTGCATGCGCTTAGTGTGCAGCGAGGCGTCCGCGTGCATCTGGCTACCTATGCTCAATATCTGCCGCTGGTCTGGGGCTTGGACTGGATTGCCGGTGCCTATGCTCTGGGCACTGATTATGGCCCCCAGCGGTTTGCAGCCATAGTTGATTTGAACTGGGCGGTAGAATGGGGCGATGAAGTTAAGGATGTACCGCGGGCGGATATTTTTGCCCGTTATCTAAGAGTGAAGTTGACCCGGCGGCGGCCCTATTACCGGGTAGCCCCAGAAGAGCACCGTTGGGCCAGAAAGCAACTAAGAATGCTGGAGCGGCCCATCGTGGGAATTCAGACCCATGCCAGTTGTCCCCAACGCAGCTATCCGCCCGGGCACGTCTTACGGCTGATGGAGCTTCTACAGGCCGATGGGTACAGGGTAGCGGCTATGGGAGAACGAGACATCGGTCAGATGCCAGTCGGGGTATGCGACATGACGGGGGTCGTCAGCCTGCGCCAGGCGGCAGCGCTAATCCAACAGATGGATGGGATGATCTGTCCCGACAGTGGCTTGCTGCACCTATCGGTGGCAGTCGGCACGCCGACCGTGGGCTTGTTTGGACCGATACCGCCCCGGTTGCGGATAGCTGGCTATCCGCGCTGTGTAGGGCTTTCGGGGGCGGAAGCAGCCGGCTGTGTACCCTGCTTTGATATAGGAGCCGCCCGCTGCGCTACCTACCGATGTATGCAGGCATTGTCCCCACAAGTGGTAGCCGAGGCGACCAAGAGGCTGATGGTGGAAAAGCAATTGAGTATTCGAGGAGCGTGTAAGTGGCATGCATAAGCGATACTTGTGGATAGACCGGCGTGGTGCCGACATATACTGGCCTGCAGTTGGCAATGTAGACATATCGGCCACTGGCCAGGGAACCATTGCTTACTGGGTGATTAGTCAACCAGTGATTGGTGGATTAGCCTGGGATGAGCAGAAGCTGTGGCGCATATGGGTAGATAGTTCTAACTATGTGGCTAGCTGGTATGCCCGTAGTGCTATCGTTAGTAGCGGCGGAACTACTTATAATTATTGGACTGATGACATTGACCGCGATAAGAGGACCAATGGCTGGGAGTTCCAGGTTACCACTTGGGATTTCAATACTGGGGTCTTAAAGAGTTACTACAACGATGCGGTGCCAGTTAATGATCCATTGACTGGTGTACCCGCCCCGCAAGGTACTGCTGCCCGGATATACTTAGGCCCCACCTACGGTGACACGCCCAATGAGTACAAGTTCAATCTGCAGTTTTACATATTGGGTATCTGGGATGAAGAGATGTCTGAAAGCCAGATTTCGGCTTTGTATGCCCAGGGGCATCTACATCGCTTCCAGCAGGCTGACGGTCCGGGGAATTTGACACTGTTGCTGGTATTTGACAATGGACTGGACGCCGATATCGCGGCCGGAGATGGGAGTTGGGCGCAGGCCGATGGCTGTAGCAGCGATCGGTTTTGCTTGCTGGACGATGGCATCCGCGAGCTGGGGCGGGCCAGCTATCCGCTGGGCGTACCTCGCCATGACCTTAGTGAGGGTGACCGCAAGCCACTTAATGCAGTTTGTCCGCTGCTCTTAGAATTTGAGTCACAGCGAGATGCCACTTCTGACATCAATGAAACCAACTATTCTCGGTTGATTCTGGATGGCTACGACAGCGATAGAGATGCAGGAGCGAGATTCCCTACTATACCCCAGCCGGGAACCTATCGCCAGCTTATTCACATACCCGATGACAGTGACTATACTCCCCCTAATGGTTATGAGATGGGTATTGGGCCGATAGCCTACAAATTCTATCACGGAGCCTCCAGTGGAGTATTTGATGGCCTGGGTAGTGGGCGGCAGTTTAAGGTGGTTGCTGATGGCGGCAATACCGCCAGCAGTTTCAAGACGGATATCTCCAGTAACGGTGGCTGGCCTGATGAAGACGATTATTGGGTAGGGGCACGGTTGACCTTCTTCACCGGCAACTGCACCGGCCGTAGTCTGTACGTGACGGCTTATAATTCGGCCACTAAGTTTATCACTGTGGAGACAGGTTTTCCTGCCGTTCCCAGTACTGGTAGCAGTGGGTTGGTTAACTTCTATCCGCGGGTATTTGGTCAGAACTATGACACTGGGGTGCTTGAACCTTGCTATGCAATGGAAGCTAACCTTTGGGCCCATCATGATGACTCCAAGCACTTTGTAGAACTTGAATGGCAGCAACCGCCTGGTTTTGATAAGAATAACAATGGCGTGCCTCTACTCCGCTATGAGCGGGGCCGGAGTGTCAAAATGCCCGGCTCGTCGCGATACTATACGTGCCCAGGCGCTGGAGCCTGCTATGGCAAGTGGAATGGCGATGACGGCTATTATGGCGAGCCCGGTGGCACCAATCTGGAGATTTGGCTGCGCCAGATAGAGATGGATGCGCCCCAACGCTATCAGATTCTGCGCAAAGACGCTCGGGGACGGGGACCAGCTCTGGCAGATAACTTTACGGTGCTAACCCGGAACCGGGGTGGTGGTGCGGGGAACTCGGTAAAAGTATGGCAGCAGCAGGATTTGACCCTCAGTATCCAGCGGCCCACCAAAATTGATTGGTCAGATGCCAAGAGTGATCTGCAGCAGGCAGGCACCTGGCGCGAGACTGTATCTTATCCTCCCTTCCCCGTGGAGTACGACGAGGCCAATGAAGTTATTACAGTAGTCCTAATCGGGGCCGACTCGGGGGGAACCGGGTGGGTGGGATATGTTCAAGGGCAGTGGGATGAGCAGACAGGAAGAATCAGTTGGGAGGATGAACCGGCGCCCAGTGGTAAATCTAATCCATTCCTGCAAACCTCACAGTTGCGAGGCGGAAGATATCAAGATTCGCCGAGTACTGTTATCGGACAGAATGGTATCTTCATTTTGCCGGCGACCGATGGTACCTGGTCACTAATCTACAGCGCCGCCCCTGATGGTATGGATGGGACGCGGACCTATGCCCTGCACGGTGCGCCCGATCGGTGGTCATTTGATGAAACCGTCCATGACGGGTTGTTCCTGCCCGGTGAGGGTGGCGTTGACATGCATAATCCCATCACTGGTCATGGGATTACACCCTGGGCCAATACCGATATCTTTGGGCCAATATTGTTTAATCCCTATGCCGAGGATACCAGTCGCCGCTACTTAGCACTCATTCGCGCTAAGACTATCTTCAATGAATGTCGTTACTACTCCACCGACCTGCGGCCAGTGGTAGCATACGCCGGGACTGACATACGGTCACTATCGCCGCTGCCTCATGGTAACAGTATTACCCCCATAGTTTCGCATATTGCTCATACGCTGGGTGGCCTGATATTGGGCCAGGAAGACTCTATTGGGCTACTAATTGACGGTTCCGGTGGAGCTACCAGTGGTCTTGGTCTTTATACTTCTGAGGATGGCGTACATTTTCAGGAGCTTTTCCCAACTTCCAACAATGAAGAGGCATTTATTCCTCCGGACTCATACCCCCGTCATGCGCTTCAGCCGGGCGGTGCTTTTCGGCTGGGAGACAAACGCATCTACTACTATTATGCCCGGGGCACCAATGATTTCAGCTATGGGTGGATTCGCTACAATGGCGAGAGCTATTATGCACTCAGCGAAAGCCAGACAGCCGGCTTGCTGGAGACACCTATCTTAGAGAAGCCTCCGGCTGGGTGGCAGAACCTATATCTAAACTTTGAACTAAATGAGGGGCAGTTAAGCGTAGAGATTATTGATCCGCAGACCGAGTTGCCGGTAGCTGGCTATAGCTCTGAGGATTGTGATGATCTAACCTCAGGTGTTGAAGAGAAGGTCACCTGGCAGGCAGCCAGCCTTTCGGAATTGACTAATGACTGGCTCCGATTGCGCTTTCACTTCAGCCGCAACGGGGCCGAGGATAGTTCGCCGCAATTGTACGCGTGGCAGATGAAGCCAGCAGTAATCTACTCGCCATCGGCTTCTGACCTGCGAGTGGAAGGGGAAGTCAATCCCACTAATGTGTTGGATACCACTCCCACCTTCTCCTGGACTTATCAGCATCCTCAGGATAGCGGCCAGAGTGCTTATCAGATTATCGTCGCTTCTTCTCCTGAGCTGTTGGCAGAGAATACTGGCGACTTGTGGGACAGTGGAATAGTCCTTAGCAGTCAGACTGCCGCCACCTATGCCGGCACGACCCTTGAGGATTACTCAACTTATTTCTGGAAGGTACGCGTGCGCAGCTCCGAAGGAGTGTGGTCTGAACAATGGTAGCCTCAGCAGTTTTTAGCACCGGTAGTCTTACCTCGTATTGTACGGTTCAGCAGGTGCAGGCTTTGCTGGTTGGTTACGACCTATCACGGATCGGCAACGAAGAGGCAATCACTGAGCGTATCCAACAACTATTGAGCCTCACTCGTCAGGCGGTGGATAAAGCGGCCGGGCGTGATTTCCTCTGGCATGCCGACGAGACGATAATCGTGGACGGCTCGGGGACGGATCGGCTCTCATTATCGCCCCAGGGCGTGGTGCCCATTGATCTCGTACAGGAGATACAGATAGACGGCCGCAGCGTCCCGGCGGCTGACTATGTGGTCTATGGCGAGATGGGTGAGATTCGTCTCAAGCCGTCGGCCAGTATCGGCAGTTGTTTCCCGGCGGGTCAGCAGAATATCACCCTGACCCTGGATTGGGGCTATGCGCAAGTGCCGGCAGATGTAGCCATGGCCCAGGCTAAACTCACCGCTGCCCAGCTTCTCTCAGAGGCGGCCGGTGAGACGGCCACGGCGGCGATGCTGCGGGTGGGAGACTATGCTGTGCGCTATGTGCCCGAGGGCCAGTACGGCGCAGTGATTCAGCGGCAAATGCAGGAAGCGCACGAGGCCCTGCGGCCCTATCGGGGCCTGGGGATGGCGGCAGTGTAATAATAGATTGCCCAACCTCGGTGGTGCAGAAGGCCCATAGGAGGCCAAATTATGAATGATTTGATATTTGAGGGGCTACTGGAGGATACAGTTAATCTGAGTCGGCCGGAGGTGGAGGTAGAGAATGACCTCCAGGTGGCGGCGCCCACCTACCAGCTCCTACAAGCAGGATTACCCGCTCGGGTGCGCCCGACATTGGCCGATATTGACCGCGGCTTGTTGGGACGGTTCCCAGCGGCCACAGCGGTAGCATATCTGCTGGTCACTGACTTACAGGCCAATGACCACCTGTCCCAGGTGGTGGCGACTACCGAGCTTACCGCCGAGGCCCAGGGCGGAGCCGACACACTGACTGTGACTTCCACGGCGGGCTTCGCACCGGGAGAGTTCGCTCAACTGTTTGGCGCTGACCATTGGGAAGAGGTGGTGGTGGCGGCGGTGGCTGATGATGTCACCCTGGAGTTAGCTGAGCCGCTCACTGTCGGCCTTGCCGCCGGCGATACGGTGCAAGCAGTGGTTAGCTACGAGGTGCTGGGTGTGCTGGATCCATCTGGAATCGGCCACCACTTGAAAGCCCTCCTGCGCCATCGGGAGATATAGCCGTCGCAATGAGCACTATGAATATCTCTCCTTATTGGTGAGCACACCAGGTTGCTGAGCGCCGGCAGTCTAAGCACTTTCCCATTATAACCTATACGACGATGGGGAGAATGAGAAGCAGATGGTTGACCTATTTCATCACAACGAAATTGCCCGCGCGGTGCGGCTGTTGTGCCAGAGTAGTGTGGCTCTCACTGAGGATACCGATGGCACCGACACTGTCTGGATGGCCAGCAATGAACTGTTTGCAGTGAACGATACAGTAGAGCTGGTGGATGATGACAGCAGCCCCGAGCAGCACCAGGTTATAGATAAGGTTGGGCTGAGTAAGGTGCAGTTAGATGGGGCGGTCACTGGCAGTTTCACTG
This sequence comes from Candidatus Zipacnadia bacterium, assembly GCA_029821215.1. Classification (GTDB taxonomy): domain Bacteria; phylum Armatimonadota; class Zipacnadia; order Zipacnadales; family Zipacnadaceae; genus JALGTV01. Next base: position 8,673 of record JALGTV010000038.1, read on the forward strand.
TGGCCAACAATGCGGTACTGCGGCTGTCTCCGCCGGTTTTGCCTGATCTTAAGTGGGTTGGACAGGGCTCGCCGGAGATTATGCCGCAGCCGCCCGATGTACAATTTCCGGCTATTATTGTCCAACCGGCCACTCTGAACCAGCCCTTCGGCGATGGGACCAACCGAAACTTCCGGCAGGATTATCATTACCTTGTCTATTATCTGCATCGTCCGGCTGGTGGTGACCCCCGCAGTCCTCAGACGCTGGCGGAGGTTGGCAAGCTGTTTAACCTGTTGATGAGTGATATGTACCTGGGTGGTAGTTGCTGGTACTCCCAGGTCATCCGGCTGGAGCCGACTCCCGTGGTGCAGAAGCAGCTCCGCCAGCGAGATATACCCGTCAGTGTGGTGGAGTTGGAGTTAGTGGCGCGGCGGCTGGAGACGACCGGGTAAAGACTGACCACCAGCCGCCTGACCCAAATAGTCCGACGTAACCGCAGCAGTCATGCTGCTCATAGAAGCGACAAATTTCCGACCTGCTAAAGGTGGTGCGATATATGCCAGTAGCACTTTCTCATCAAGGGGTATTTGGTTTTGCCCTCCAGTCGGCTAAAGGATCCTTTGTCAGTCCTGATACTTGGCTGCCGCTAATTCAGGAAGGGGGCCGAGGGCCGGCGGATAGTGTGCAACTTAAGAAAAACTACGTCCCCCTGGATATGGCTGATGTCAATGCTTATCAAAGCAAGTACTTTGCGGCTGGACTATGGGCCGAGGGGGGGCTGCGGTTCCCCCTGATTCCGGGGGTAGTGACCAATCTGTTCTCCTGGATAGAAGACCGCAACAGCTACAACCAGGGCCAATGGGCTTCCGGGGTGATTGACTGTGTGGAGGACGTCAAGAAGCTCACCGATATGAAGGTGCGCCAGGCAACCTTTGACCTGGTCAAGGGGGAGCCGGTCATTTGCAGCCTCCAGGTAGCCGCTCTAAAGATGGACAGCGGCACCACGCCCTCACCCAGTATGCCCACCACCGCTCCCTACATATTCCGGGAAGCCACTGTGGAACTGGCTACCGGCGGTGGAGCGCTGGCTGAGGATGTCAACTGTGAGAAGCTGCGCATCGTGGTGGATACCGCCCTGGAGGATAGCGACGAGGGCCTCCGACTGGCGGCCACCGCCGAGCCAGTGCAACTGTATAATCTGGCCGGCGTGCGCTGCTGGGGGGCGTTCAGCCGTGACTTTGTGGACAATGCCGTTTATGGCGACTTTGCCAGTGGGACTGAAGCAGCCTTGACTATCACCCTCCAGCGCGGCGCGGCAACCGCAGTACTAACTCTGCCCCGTATCCTCTACACCGCCGATGATTTGGGCCTACCCGGCTCTAATCGCCAGCGAATCATAGAGAAGGTTGACTTCCTGGCCCTGGGCAGCCTGGACGGGGAAACGGCGCCCATAACTCTCACTTAGCTGCCATTAGGCAAAGCAATGTCCGGATGCAGCCAATGGTAGATAGTAGTGTACTGACCGCAGCCTATGGAATTGAGGGCCGAGAAAATGTCTCCACCTAATCAGCAACTGCTGGCCTGGTTAATTGGAGCAGTAGGTGCTGACTGTGCACGAGTGTTTGAGGCACCCATAGATATACCGGGCTGGGAAGAGCAACCCTGGGTGAAGTTGCGCCCGCTGACCGAGCAGGAGACCCGAGAACGGGAGAGCCTGGGAGTCTACGATGAATACCATCTGGATAACAATGGTGGCATCCAACGGGTAGTGCGCCGCTACGACCACCTGGCTATGACTCGTTACGATTATGAGCACTGTCTGGTGACTTGTTGCCTGCCCCGCGAGGACAGTGAAGGCCAGATTGTGCCCTGGCGAGCTTCCCGGGAGACGGGAATTGATGCTGATTACCTGCTGGAGAACTTGCCTCCGGCTCTGGCCCAGTGGCTGCGGGAAGCCCTGGATGAGATTAACCTGCGCCGCGCCGGTGACCAACAGCTTCTATCCACAGTAAAAAAAAGCTGAGGGTAGCGGCGCGCGCTTTGGCGGTCGGCGGAGTAGTGAAGCCGACTGACCTGTTGGTGGAAGAGGAGTCCGAAACTACCACCCCCACCCGGCGTGAGGGCCGCGATTTTCACAGCCAGCAGCAACTTGAAAAGCTCCGACTGGCTCCGGTGCGCTACCGAGTGGAACCGGTAGCTGCCCAGCTAACGGCGGCGGTACTGCATGAGCTGCGGCTGTTTGAGCACACCGGACAGTTGCCGGGCGGAGTCTGCTGGTCACAGCAGCCGGCCTGGCGAGTGGAGCTGTGGGAAGTCTTCTGGCAGGCCCACCAGTCAGAGGCGATCTGGCCCCAGCCACAGTACCCCTAACAGGTGAACTTTATGAATGAGAATGGCACACCCAAAATGCTTGAGCGGATGACGCCGGCAGCGCGACCCTGGTGGGTGCGGCAGGTAGCTGCCCCGCCGCCCCTGGTGACGCAGCCTCAGTCCCCATCCACTTCACAGTCTCGCCCCGCTGCTTATCTGGAAGCAACCTATGAGCCTGGTGTTATCCCCGGCCCAGGGCCTCTAACCACTACCCCGCTGGACGCGTGGCGGCAGGAAACAGATGAGGCAGAGGAGCAATTAGCGGATTCTGCCCCGGCATCGGTGCCGAGGCACCTGGGACTGACAGTATCAGACTGGCCGCAGAGCCGTCATCGCCTAATGGGGCCGGTGTCGCCCAACCGTCACCTGACCCGGGCCAGGACCAGCCGATTAACAGTTGCCCCGCCGCCGCGTCTGAGGCGGCAGGAGCATCTAAGCGAAGACGAAGAGCTATCATATATGATTGATTTGGTCAGGTAGAGGCTGTTGTAAAAAGTAATTATAGGCTGTTCTTTATCGCGTAGGCGGGGTTCTCTCCTTCGGCAGGCTCAGGACGGTGAGCTTGCCGAACCGCAACCCCGCTGGGATGGGCGCAGGTTGAGAACCTGCGCTACGCGAGAGGTGGGACTTATCCGCCGAAGCTGCTTTAGCAGCGAAGGCGGCAGGGGGATTTTGGCAACACCAATCGGGGCACCCTTCGGCAAGCTCAGGACAGAGAGGATGCCCCTCCCACAGGTTTTGCAATAATCCCCAATAGATAAGTGGGCATGCTTGCCGGTAGCACATAAATTTCACCACCACCGAGGATACCTGATGGCTGCTGAAACAATAACTCTGGGGCCGCTGGATGGAGTCTGGGTATACCTGGTGCAGCGGCTGGCGGACAGCGGGGAACTGACTGACGAGTATGTTCTTATGGTAGATGATGCCTACTGGGGGCGGCGTATCCAGCCGGCCCAGTTCCGGCCAGCCCCGTTCACCCAAGAGTTTGTGATGGGTTACCGCCTGGAGGGGCAGATTCTCCACGACAGCCAGCCCCAGGAGGAAGCCAATGTCAGCCTGGAGGTGCACCTGGAGACTTCAGAGGGAGATGAGTTCACTTTCTGGGACAGTGAGGAGTTCAATGAGTTAGTTTATTCGCTGGAAAAGGCCACCTATGTCACGGGCACAACGGTGGTGGCGCCAATTCAGACGGCAGCAGATGGAAGCTGGAGCTTCATTGTTCCCCGGGGCCATGGAGCCATATATCAGCGTCCCGGTGATTACCGGGACGATACTGCCGAGACCCGTAACCAGCCTTTACCTCGGTCGGTACAGCAGATACTGGCAGTCTACCGGGGCCGGAAAGTACCGGTGGCCGAGGGGCAGCCAGCAATAATCAATATTTGCAGCGGAGCCCTGACCATTCACGCCACCGCCGGGGCCTACGTGCGGGTGGGGATACTGGATGACGCGGGCCAAAACTACCAGGTGCCGCCCTCTGGTACCGTCCAGGTGACCGGGCGGCCGGTCGGAGAGCACGGTATCGTCCAGTACCGACGCACCGGCGGCGACTGGGACCCGTCCTGGGGCTGCCCGCGCGTAATTGCTACGGTAGCAGCAGGCCAGACCACCGAGCTGACCATGGCCCCGCTGGAGCATTACTCTCCGGAAGATGACCTGGTCTGCGGTCGCGTCTATGAACGGATGGGGGTGCCCGCGGCAGGAATTGATATAGTTATAGTGGACACGGAGACCGCTGAGATCGTAGGGGTGGCGGCCACTACCAACGGGGAAGGCTTCTGGTCAGTGGAGATGCCGCCAGAGGGCCTGGGCGGCGACTTATACATTCTTGATTCCAAGTGGGGCAGTATCCCAGTGGTGGGCAGTCCGTATTCGGATATTGTCCTCGGAGCACGGGCCTACGCGGCCTGGATAGAGGAGTTTAAGCCCGAAGCCTGGCGCACCGGCAGCTATGGACATCACAATTTCCAGCATGTAGAGGCCGCGGTCTGGGTCCGAGATAATGACACCGATGATACTTACCCAACTGTGGCTGCCCCATACGGTGGCTGGATGACGGAGGCAACACTGCCCAAGTATGCCTACATCTCTGACATCCTCCAGCTTCTCATCTATGGCCCGCAATTGAAAAGTTATGCCATCTATGTAGATGGCGAGTGTGAAGACCCTGACTTTGAGCTGCGCTCCCAGTCTTTCACCGAAACCCAGACGCCCCCCGGCCAATTCCGGGCGGCTGGCTATTATCCGGAGCGCAAGTTTCTGCTGGGAGGCAAGATTAAGGGCAACTTAGTGGTGGCCTCGCCGGATCGAATAGATGAAGACCAGCCGGAAGCCGCCCGGGTGGGGTTGGAGTTTGGTGGACTGCAACCGTATCTGGAATTGCGCCAAATTGACGCGGACACTACCGGGTTTACTGATCTGCTGTGCCCCTACTGCGGGGGGCCGGCTCAGCGCGACCCCGGTGCAGCAGTGCCCCGGGGCTTTTGTCTGCAATGTGCCGTCGCCTTCGGCCTGCCTACTGCTATGGACTGCCGCAGCTACAGCCGCAGCGTTACTTTGAGTGCTAATCCCGATTCTCGGCACCGCCATTGCGTGGCAGCTATAACTACTAACAGGGCTTTCCAGCGGGCCATTGATTACCATTGGCGGCCCGACTTATATGATGAAACTGACTACTTCCTAACCCAGTCGGGGCCAGGGCAGCCTACCAATGCGCCCCGCTGGTTTGTCAAGCACCTGGATGAAGTAGCAGATGGCAAGGGTCTGGGACAATTTAATGGGGATCAAAGTCCCTCATTCATTGCCGGCCACGATTTGGAATATTTCGGCAATCTGGCCCAGATTGATCGGGACCTGGGCCTGGCCCAGTTCAAGCTGGCCTTTGCGCCCGGGTACGTGCTGCCTATGGAGTTGGTGGTGGAGATTGATTGCATCTGCAGCGACGACAGCGTGGAAACCGTAACAGTCACCGTCCCCCAAGGAAGCAGCGGGCCGACCGAAGAGCAGCCATTTGGAGATGTTGTACCGCTGAGTATGGTGCCTAAGTTAGCCGCGGAGAGTAAAGATGAACCATATCCGGGCAGTGGATTGTACCAAGCGGTAACCGATATTCGGCTGGTTGAGCCCGAGGAGGCACCAGGCTGCCGGTTCACCGTTATTGCTGATGTACCCTTCTTGGCCCATCCGGGTGGTGTGCTGGTAGAGAGAAAAAAGGCCAGCCCATTCGCTCTCCAGTTGAGTCCACCAGGCGGCCATCCCCATATCTTCGAGGACGCGGTCGGCCAACTATTTCTGTTTGATGTGGTGGAGAGGGATATCCGGATGCGGCGCCGGGCCGGACTACTAGCCGAGTGGGATGCGCCTCGTTGGGTAACCTCCGACGGGCAGAGCGACTATCCCTGGGCAGACAAGGACAGCCGGGGGCGAGTAATTTTGCAGCCGACGACGGCCATAGCTGGGAGGAGGTATAGGCTGATGGTCACGAGTCTATCATATCCTATGGCCTTTGAGCACAATGGCCTGCTGTACCTAATCGGTTATCGGAGTGGCGCCCAGTACCTGCGGCGCAGCGCCGATGGCGGAGAGAGCTGGTTGCCCTTCAGCGATAGTGAGATTGAAAAGCAGGTGGGAGCACCTTCAGATGCCCAGCGGGCAGCGTTTGTGAAGATGGAAACCCAGGGCTGTCGGCTGATAGTGGGAATCCCCAACTATCCCCATATTGACATATATGTGTCGGTGGATGACGGCGAGAGCTGGAAGCTGGACAGCCAGGTATAGTGGACGGGGAACGACAGCAAAGGCAGCAACGACAGCAAAGGCAGCAA
>JALGTV010000039.1 GCA_029821215.1 Candidatus Zipacnadia bacterium
ACATAATCAGCTTCCACCTGATCCAGACCGAGCTGGTCGTGAACTGCCACGCGCCGCCGGGCTTCGTCAGGTGCCAGTCCGTCGCGCTGCATCAGTCGCTGGACCCTGACCTCGACGGGGGCATCAACCAAAATCAGCTTGTTCACCAACTGCTGGAGGCCCATTTCCAGCAGCACTGCTGCCTCTACCGCTACCAGGGGGGGAGGATGAGGACTATTGCGGTATTGCTGAATACATTCAGTGATGCGCCTGGCCATAGAGGGATGGACGAGGTCATTAAGGCGCTGTCGGGCAGTGGGGTCAGCGAAAATCAGCTCGGCCAGGGCCGGGCGGCGCAGGCTGCCGTCTGGATTTATGAACTCATCGCCAAAAGCCTGCTGCACCGCTTCCAGTTCGGGGCGCCCTGGCTGCAGTATTTCTCGGGAGATATCATCAGCCTGGATAACAGCAGCGCCTAAGTCCGCCAGGGCCGCTAATACCACTGATTTCCCGGCTGCTATGGGGCCGACAACGCCTACTACCACCATGATACCCCGGGGCTCTCGTGTCGTTTAGTCTTCCTGGTCATCCTCGGTGATTGTCTCAGATTCTTCGGGCGGCTCATCACTGTCCACGTCCTCAGCAGCCGGGGGTTGTTCGGCGGCGCTATCATCAGACTCGGCGGCAGGCTCGGGGACGGCTGCTTCCAGATGGGCCCTGGCTTCTTCCAGCACCTCCCCGAATTGATCGCCGAGAGTAATAGGTTCTTGTTGCTGGGAGTCTATGTGCTGCTCATATGCCTGGCGCTCCTTTACCTGTTGGGCTGCGGCTAAGCTGAGTACCATCTTGCGAGCCTGGGGATTAAGTTCTAATATCTTAACCTGGATCTGCTGGCCCTTTTCCAAGACATCGTGGGGACTGTCAATATGTTTAGAGCTCATATGTCGTATAGGAATGAATCCCTCAATTTCCGTATCGGCCAGGCGAGCAAATGCCCCAGTGGAGACAATCCGGGTTACGTAGACCTGTACAGTATCGCCCTCGTGAACCTGGCCCGATAGCTCCTTCCACGGGTCAGGTAATATCTGGCGCCGACCCAGGGAGATGCGCTCGCCGTCCTTCTCGATGTTGAGTACCATCACCCGGATTATCTCGCCAGGCTTGAGTACTTCAGAGGGATGATCAATGTGGGTCCAGGACATCTCGGAGATGTGCAGCAGTCCATCTACCCCGCCCAGGTCAATGAAAGCGCCATAGTTAGTTAGATTACGCACCTTACCTTCACAAACAACGCCCTCCTTCAATCGGGCCAGCGTCGCTTCTCGGCGCCGTTGGCGCTCTTCTTCAATTACCTGGCGGTGGGAAAGAATAACTTTGTTGGCCACCCGGTCAGCTTCCAACACCTTCAGCCGGAGGGTGCGGCCCACGAATTTGTCCAAATGCCGCACATCGCGGGTCGCCACATGCGAGGCGGGCACAAAGCCAGATACGCCCAGGTCCACCCGGAGCCCGCCCTTGACCCGGTCGGTGACCATGGCGGTAATGAGCTTCTCGTTCTCCAGGGCATCATATATGCGCCGCCACACCCGCTCATAGTCAGCCCGTGTCTTGGACAGCCGCATTGCTCCGGTATTGTCGCCAATACTGATCACTGCCACTTCTATCTCTTGATCACGCTCGGGTAAATCGTCTTCACCAGCGAACTCGCTGCGCGGGATAATACCTTCATACTTGGCGCCAACATCCACCACCACACCTTGGTCCTGGATTTCAATGACTGTTCCAGTTACAATATCGCCCTCCTCTACAGTGCGCGGGGTAGCCGCCTCCAGGTCGGCCCAGGTCTCTTCCAGGTCCCAGCGCGAACTGATAACCCGCCCGCCTCCAGGATCTTTCCGGCTCTTGAATTCGGAGCTGCTACTTGGTCGTTGCTTAGTGGATTCAGAAAACTGCTCGTTGAATTCATCGTTCATCGTCTTGGGCTCCTTCGCCTAATCGTAGATACTTAGCTGCTCACTGGGTTCGAGAAAGTCGTCTCACGGTGTCTAATTCAGCGTCTGTAAGTCTCGCCAGTTCTGGCCAACTTTTACGTCTACCTGTAACGGAACGGTCAACTGCCATGCTCCTTCCATAAGCTGGGTGACGAACTGTGCGACCTGATTCACTTCGTCGGTAGGCACCTCAAAAACCAGTTCATCGTGTACCTGCAACAACATCCGAGTTGAAGCGCTAATCCTGGCCAATCCCGCGGCGATATCCACCATCGCTACTTTGATAATGTCGGCGGCCGAACCTTGAATGGGTGTATTGGCGGCAGCGCGTTCGGCATAGGCGCGCACCCGCCGATTGCTGCTGTTTAGCTGCGGAAGATAGCGGCGCCGGGCACAGATGGTCTGGACATAGCCATCTTCCCGGGCCTGGGTCACGATCTGGTCAATATACTGCCTTACTCCGGCCAGGCGCTGGAAATAGTTCTCAATAAAGGCTTCGGCCTCCTCCCGAGAGATATCCAGTTGGGCGGCCAGGGCGGTCGCACCCATTCCGTAAATCACCGCGTAATTGACGGTTTTGGCCGCGCGGCGCATATCGGTGGTGACTTCAGCGATGGGCACCTCAAATATCGTGGCCGCAGTCCGGCAATGGATGTCCTCGCCAGCCTGAAAAGCCGCTGTCAAGTGATCATCGCCAGACAGATGGGCCAGGATGCGCAGTTCTATCTGGGAATAATCGGCGCACAGCAACATTTTATCCGAAGAGCCGGCCACAAAGCAAGCCCGAATTTCCCGGCCCAGCTCAGTCTTAATGGGTATGTTTTGCAGATTGGGATTGCGGCTGGACAAACGGCCGGTGGCAGTTACCGTTTGCTCAAAAGTAGTGTGGATGCGGCCGGTTCCCGGGTCAACTTCCTCCAGCAGTCCCTTCACATAGGTAGAATAGAGTTTGGCAAGCTGGCGGTATTCAAGGACCAGGCTAACAATCTCGTGGTCGGGGGCTAACTCATTCAGCACGTCGACGGCGGTGGACCATCCGGTCTTAGTGCGCCTGCCCTTGGGCAATCCCAACCTCTCAAATAACACTTGACCGAGCTGTTGGGGTGAGCTGATGTTAAAGTCTACACCGGCCAGCTCGTAAATGCGGGTTGCCAACTGCTGCTGGGTCTCGGTCAACTGCTCACCAAAGCTCCTGAGGGTGGCGGTATCAATGGCAATACCGGCGGTTTCCATCGCGGAGAGGATTTCGACCAGAGGCATCTCCACTCGGGCAAACAGCTCCTGCAGTCCCAGCTCTTCCAGTCGGCTTAGGAGTGACTCCCGTAATTTGCCGATAAGAGTGGCCTCGGCCCGGGCCCGCTGCTCGGCATTTATCGGTGGTGGCAGGGCTTCGCCCAGATACTGGGCTACCAATATCTCCATATCCCGCTCGCGGCGCTCGGGAGCGATCAAGTAATCGGCCACAGCGGCATCAAACTCAATCCCCCGCATCTGGATGCCCACCGTCTCCAAGGCATGGCTGAGTTCTTTAAGTTCGTGCCCCCGTTTACCAATATCAGGTTCTGCCAGCAGGTTATGTATCTCATTGGGTAGGGGAGAGGACTCATTGGTCTCAAATAGTCCCGCCGCCTCGGGGGCAGAATCAGAGGCCAACGGCAGATAAACAGCGCCTCCCTTATCCGCAGCCAGCGCCAAGCCCAGCGGGCAGCCATCGGTTTGGTTCACCGCCACATTCACATAGCCGGCCTGCCGGACCGCTTGGAGTACTTGATCCAGTTCGGGACTGTCTGGCGTCGGTGCGGTTGGGGCGGGTTGGGCTTGAATTTGATCCAGCCGCTCCAGCAGGCTGGCAAATTCAAGACGGGCCAGCAGTTGGCGCACCTGGGCCCGATTCATACCTGGCCATCCTAAGTCCTCCAGTGATAGGGACAACGGTACATTGGTCACAATAGTGGCAAGTTCTTTGCTCAGCCGGGCCTGATCAGCATATTCAGTCAGGTTGTCTTGTAGCTTCTCACCGTTCACCTGGTCCAGGTGCTCCAATATCCTCTCTACACTGCCAAACTCCGCCAGCAGTCGAGCCGCGGTCTTAGGCCCGATACCGGGGACACCGGGGATATTATCGGAACTGTCGCCTGCCAGTCCTTTCCAATCGGCCAACTGGGCCGGTGGGAGGCCGTATTCTTCCTGTACTGCGATAGGGTCGTACAGCTTCGTATCTCGTATGCCCTTAAGTGTTGCCAAGACTTTCACCCGGTCAGTTACTATCTGAACGAGGTCGCGGTCACCAGTGACCACCAGGACATCCCAGCCTTCCTCGGCGGCCTGGTTAGCCACCGTGCCAATGATGTCGTCGGCTTCATAGCCTTCTTTTTGGGTGTGTGCCAGACCCAGCGCCTCAATTAGTTCGTAGGCCAGTTCAAACTGGGAAGCCAGCTCCTCATCCATGGGCGGGCGGTCCGCCTTATACTCCTCAAACTGCTCATGCCGGAAGGTCGGCCCGGGGGCGTCAAAAGCTACCAGGCTACCATCAGGGCATTGCTCGGATAGCAGGCGGATGAGCATCTGGGCCAGGCCATAGACGGCATTGGTCGGCTGGCCGGAGGTGGTGGAAAGCGCCGGCAGGGCGTGATAAGCCCGATGCAGCAAGCTATTGCCGTCAATTAGTAGCAATTTTGGAGCCAACGGTGCTTTTTCTCCTGACATCCTCAGGGCCGGGGCATCCTTGCCCTGATCATTTTCGCGGCGGGGACGCCGCTCCTACAAATCGAAAACACGCTAGCGGAGTTGTGGATGGGGGGTAGGGGGTAGTAGCAGCTCACTGGCCTGCTGCCGGTAGCTTTGACGGATCTCGTCAGCAATTGCGGTGGCAGCGCCACCGAACAAAGAGCCCCACGGGGAGGCGCGCCCATACTCCTTCAGAGCCGGCTTACCCTCAATCCCGCCTTTCTCCGCCGCCAACTGCACGGCGTCATGGAAATTGCCCAGTTGGTCAACCAGTCCGGCTTCCTTGGCCTGAGAACCGGTGTATATCCGCCCATCGGCGAGTTTTTTGACGACGTCAATGTCCATCTTTCTGGCCGTGGCGACGTCGGTGACAAACTGCTCGTAAACATCCTGGAGCATATCTTCCAGTAGTTGGCGCTCGTCAGCGCGCATGGGGCGAAACGGTGAGCCCGTATCTTTGTACTGTCCGGAAGTGATGGTTACGTCATCCAACCCCACCTTCTCCATAAGCTCATAGAAGGTTAGTGTCTCCATTATTACACCGATGCTACCGGTAATTGTACCGGGGTTGGCTACAATCACATCGGCTGCCGAGGCTATGTAGTAGCCACCGGAGGCAGCCACATCGGCCAAGGAAGCCACCACCGGCTTCTGTTCAGCCAGGCGGGAGACCTCTTTGTATATGGCCTGAGATGCGGCTACTGTGCCCCCTGGACTGTTAATGCGCACCACTACGGCTTTGACGGCCTTATCGGTAGCCGCCTGGCGCAACTGGGCCATGACCGCCCGCGAACCGCGCGGTCCGCCAAACAGCCACGAGCCGCCACCGGCGGCGCTGATGGGTCCGCTGACCTCAATAACGCCCACCTTGGGGCCCAGGCTGAGATCGGTCGGCTGAGTAAATGATGATATCAGACCGATGAATCCCAGGATAAGTAGGCCCCCGAAAAAGGCTATTACCGCTATGATGATGCCGATAATCAGTCCCCAGCGCGGGCCGCGAGGTGGCGGAGGCGGCGGTACGGAGGGAGTAGCTTGGGTGTAGGTATTCTCACTATCATCAGGAAGACTGCGCTGGTTATCCTGCCGAGACTGGTCGGACGTGAATTCATCCATTTTCCTTCACCTGTTGCTCTTGACAATGAGTAACTATATTCATATACTGCCATTGGTCGCCGGAGTGGCGGAATTGGTAGACGCACCAGACTCAAAATCTGGCGGGGCTTCAAACCCCGTGCCGGTTCGAATCCGGCCTCCGGCACCACTTCCTCTTGTAATTGTAATAGGTAGTTTTCAGTGACACTGGCTTCCAGCCAGAGGCCAGATTCCACAGGCAAGATGCCTGTGCCACTGACCTCTGCTATTGTAGCTCCTTGGGCTGGCCCATTTTTCGGAACTTCTCATAACGGGCTGCCATCAACTCGGCGGGGGGAATGTCCCCCAATTCCGTTAGTGCCCCGAGAACAGCTTCCTTGACCAGGTTAGCCGCTTGGCCGTAGTCAGTGTGGGCCCCCTCACCCGGCTCGGAGATGATGCTATCAATTACCCCCAGGTTCAAGGCATCCGGGGCGGTCAGTTTCAGAGCACTGGCCGCTTCTTCGTTGCGGGAGGAATCTCGCCACAATATGGCGGCACAGGACTCGGGAGCGATAACCGAATAGTAGGAATGCTCCAGCATCATTATGCGGTCACCGACCCCAATGCCAATGGCCCCGCCGCTGCCTCCCTCGCCAATGACCACTACCACAATGGGCACTGGTAGGGTAAACATATCTCGCTGATTGGCCGCGATAGCCTCGCTTATGCCCCGGCTCTCCGATTGCTCCAGACAGTCGGCTCCCGGCGTATCTATAAGGGTTAGTATCGGATGGCCCACCTTGGCGGCTATCCGCATCACCCGCATTGCCTTGCGATAGCCTTCGGCCCGCGCCATGCCAAAATTACGTCGGCGGCGCTGGCTGGCGCTGCGTCCCTTCTGGTGACCAATTATCGCTACTGGATAGCCCTGGATAAACCCCAATCCGGCTACAATAGCCCCATCATCGCCATAACGACGATCACCATGTAGCTCCACGAAGTCAGTTACCATCCTATCCAGGTAGTCAAGGGTATAAGGGCGCTGGGGATGGCGAGCCAGTTCCACCTGTTGCTGGGCATCCTGCTCCGAACTGGCTTCGCTGGACGGAGGAATATGTATCTTACTCATGGTCGGTCATCTCCCCCAATAGAGCGGTACTGCTCGCGCCGGCATTCTCAGAGTGCTCAGGGCGAGTACCGCCGAACCAGTGGAGCAGTATTCGTAACGTATTGCGCAACTGTTGGCGATTGATCAGTATATCTATCATTCCATGCTCATACTGAAACTCGGCGGTCTGCACACCGCGGGGAAGGTTAAGGTTGGTAACCTCCACCACCCGAGGTCCGGCAAATCCCATAGCGGCACCGGTCTCGGCAATAATTACATCACCCAAAAAAGCATAGCTGGCCGTTACCCCACCATAGGTGGGATCAGTCAGCACCCCTATGTAAGGCAGACCGGCTTCGCCCAACTTGCCTACCGCGCCACTGGTCTTAGGCATTTGCATCAAGGATATCAGGCTCTCCTGCATCCGCGCCCCGCCTGAGGCACAGAATACCACCACCGGCAATTGGTCGGCCACGCATCGTTCCATCAGGCGAGCGATCTTCTCACCCACTATCCATCCCATGCTGCCGCCGATGAAGGCCAGGTCCATAATCCCCAGGCCCAGTGGAATCCCCGCCAGAGTAGCCCGCCCGGTTACCACCGCTTCATTCAGGCCAGTCTTCTCCCGGGCTTGCTGAACCTTTTCCCTATAGCCGGGAAACTGCAACGGGTCAACCAGCGGCAGGTCATTATCCCAGGGGATGAAGCTGCCTTCGTCTACGGTGATTTGCACACGCTGGGCGCTGTGGAGCCGGAAGTGATACCCGCACTTAGGGCATACCCATAGCTCCTTCTCCAGTGCCCGCGTATAGAGCAGTTGGTGACACAGCGGACACTCTTCCCACAAATTCGACGGAATGTCATCTACCGTCGTCATCATCTCACCTTTATGTCTATTTCTACTAATTGACAAGTATTTCCCTGTTCCACCTCCTTACACCTTCCTATATCCTATGTACTTCTTCATTGGGCAAACCTCGCAGTTGGCGAACATGCCCTGGGCGATGTCCCGTCACGACCTGCTCCGTACGGGGACACAATATTCAATCGTTGTGGGAGGGGCATCCCTGCCCCGACCTTACGAGACGAGCTCCGAACAGCAGAGGCGAGAGGCCCCTTCTTGGCGCGTAGGCGAGGTTCTCTCCTTCGGCAGGCTCAGGACGGTGAGCTTGCCGAACCGTAACCTCGCCACCCAATGTGCGCAGGTTGAGAACCTGCCTTCGCGGGCCGAAGCCCGCTACGGCGGGCGAAGGCCTGCGCTACGCGATGGGGGGCGGGCTCCAAACGACAACGGCCCGCCTATATTGCAGGCCGCGGCTGTTTATGATAAGATATGGACCAATACTATCAGACTGGGGGAGAGGCCTGAACTTATGGAGCTTGACGAATCCCGTGACGAAATTGATGCTTTAGATGAGCAACTGCTGGAGCTGCTGGCCAAACGGGCGGGGCTGGCTAAGCAGATAGGTCAGCACAAGCGGCAGCAGGGCCAACCAGCCTACGACCCGAGTCGGGAGGCGCAAATACTGCGGCGGCTGACGACTCAGGATACTTCGCCACTGCCCGCTGAGGCCGTCCGGGCTATCTACCAGGAGATACTGTCGGCCTCCCGGGCCTTGCAGGAGCCGCTGCGCGTGGCTTTCCTGGGGCCGGAGCACACTTTCAGCCATTTAGCAGCTCGGCAGCAATTCGGCGTCCAGGCGGAGTTTGTACCTGCCGCCGGTATCACTGATATATTTACGTCCGTGGAGCGAGGTAACTGCAACCTGGGAGTGGTGCCTATTGAAAACTCTACCGGTGGCGTAGTACCCGAGACCCTGGACTGTTTTCTGGACACCAGCCTAACCATCTGCAATGAGCTGTATGTGCCTATTCATCTGTACCTGGTGGCTAACTGTGAACTGGATGAAGTAACTACCTTATATACTAATCCGCAGCCGCTGGCTCAGTGCCGAGTCTGGCTGCGGGAGAACCTGCCGCGGGTAACCATCCAACCGACGGCCAGTACCGCCGGGGCTGCTCAGGCGGCAGCGGATGATCCCACCGGAGCAGCACTGGCCCCCGGGCCAGCCGCCCAGGCCTACGGGCTGGAAGTACTGGCGGCAGCTATTGAGGACACCCCCAATAACCGCACCCGATTCTTTGTGGTCAGCCCGCAGATGGCTGCCCCTACCGGGCGTGACAAGACTTCAATAGTATTCTCCACAGCTCATCACGCCGGGGCGCTGCATCAGGCTCTGGGGCCGCTGGCGATGCATGGGATTAACATGACCTTTATTCAGTCGCGACCGGCACGGGGACGGTTATGGGAATATGTCTTCTTTGTGGACTTTGAGGGACATCATTCTGACGAAGAGATCCAAAAGGCCTTGCAGGAACTACAAGAGCACTGCCCCTTGCTGAAGATGTTAGGCTCTTATCCGGCTGCTGAGTGATCCAAGCCAAGTTCCTGGCGAAGCTGAGCCATCT
>JALGTV010000294.1 GCA_029821215.1 Candidatus Zipacnadia bacterium
CTGCAACTTTTGTCCCCTATGTGTATCTAACCCTTAAAGTATCATCTATTTGCGACCCTTCAGGCGGGTTTGAGGAGTAGGGCAGTGCAAGTTCCCCTGATGGACCTGAAAGCCGAATATCGCCAGTTGCGGGATGAAATATTGCCGGCGGTGGACCAGGCCCTGGAATCTATGAACCTGTTCCTGGGGCCTAATGTGCAGGCCTTGGAAGAGGAGTGGGCTGGGCTGTGTGGAGTCAATTATGCTGTTGGAGTGGGCAGTGGCACTGATGCCCTTATCCTCAGTCTGAAGGCGCTGGGGGTGGGTGACGGTGATGAGGTTATTACCGCTGCCTGGACATTTATAGCTACGATTGAAGCTATTATCCATGTAGGTGCGCAGCCGGTACTAATAGATATTGCTCCTGACACCTATTGCCTGGAGCCGGCGTTGATTGAGCCAGCCATCACCGCGCGGACGCGCGCCATAATCCCGATACATGTCTTCGGCCATCCGGCTGATATGGATCGCATCAATCAGATCGCTGACCAGTATGATCTATATGTAGTGGAGGATGCCGCTCAAGCCCACGGGGCCGCCTATCAGGGTAAGATGGCCGGTAATCTGGGGGATTGCGCTATTTTCAGCTTCTATATGAGCAAGAATCTGGCCGCGTATGGTGAGGGGGGTATGGTGACTACTAACAACGATGAGCTGGCCGAGGAGGTGCGCATGTTACGTAATCATGGTCAGACAGCCAGGTACGAGCACCACCTCATGGGCTACAACAGCCGACTGGACGAGATCCAGGCGGCGATCCTGCGGGTTAAGCTTAATCGGCTGGGGTGGGGCAATCAGCGCCGGCGCGAGCAGGCGGCACTGTATAATGAGCTGCTGGCCGACTGCCCGGTCATCCTCCCCTACGAAGCTCCCGGAGCACACCATGTCTATCACCTTTATACGATTAGAACTGATCGCTGCGATGAGCTGGCCGACCATCTGGAGGAACAGGGCATCGGCTTTGCTCGTCATTACCACTACCCATCTCATATTCAGCCGGTCAGTCGCTCCTTCGGCCTCAATGAGACGGCGCTGCCGGAGACGGACCTGGCCGCCGCCCAAGTCATCCAACTGCCCTTGCACCCTTACCTGTCCGATGAGCAAATCAGATACGTTGCTACCACTGTCTGCCAGTTCTTCGCCTAATTGTCCATCTGACAGGAACCTGAGATCGCCCGCTCTTTTCACTTCGGCCCTTCTCTCTCCTTGCCAACCTTGACAGTTACCTCACTGCGGGGCATAATCGTGATAGGAAGCTATTGCAGCAGGTAATTACGGGCTGCTTGTGAGAGTAGAATGGGCAAAGTTAGCCAGCCCAAGTTATACGTATATCAAGGCAGGGCGGATGCCCTCTGAATGTTGGTTATCGCGTAGGCGGGGTTCTCTCCTTCGGCAGGCTCAGGACGGTGAGCTTGCCGAACCGCAACCCCGCTGGGATTGGCGCAGGTTGAGAACCTGACTTTGGCAACACCAATCGGGGCACCCTTCGGCAGGTTCAGGGCAGGGCGGATGCCCTTCCCACAGGTTTTGCAACAGTCTTATAGACAAGCCAACCCAATACTTCTGCACCTCAGTCTTCAAGGTAGAAGGGATAGGTATGATACGTAAGCTTTATCTTAACCTATTCATCATTGCTGTGTTGGTGGGGCTATTGGGTGCTCTGAGCGGGTGTAAAGGCAAGCGGCTTATCAGTCGTGATGAGGAGATACGCATTGGCCGCCAGGCCGGTGATGAGTTTGAAGCCCGCTACGGGCTGGACCGCAATTCGCAGGTACGCGCCGAGGTCAACAGAATTGGCGCCGACATTGCCCGCGTCGCCCAGCCGCCTAACTACCCCTATGAATACCGTGTGCTGGCCGACAGCCAGCCCAATGCGGTGGCTTTTCCTGGAGGTCGGATCTACATATTCCGGGGGATGGTGGAGGTGCTGAAGGGGAATCCAGACAAAATCGCCTGGGTGCTGGGCCACGAAACGACTCACGTGGCCCACCAGCATGCGGTGCGCCGTCTGGAGCGGCAATTAGGTCAGCAGATCGCTATTGAACTGCTCTTGGGGGAGAAAAAGGACATAGCTAAGATAGCGGGATTGATTAGCGATTTGGTCGTGCTGGACTACGGCCGCGATAAGGAGTATGAAGCTGACCGGGTGGGTATGTTCTATGCCCACCGGGCAGGCTATGATCCTACGGCCGCGGTAGCCGTTCTGGAGATGTTCCAGGAGATCCAGGGTCGTGACCCCAACGACCTGGCGATAATGTTCGCTACCCATCCAGGCAACAATGACCGGATTAACCACGCCAAACACTACCTGGACAATCAGGGCTGGACAGGGCATTACTACTCCCCGTAGGCGGCCAGCTCCAGCAGCCAGCCAGGGAATGGGAAATGACCACTAAACACGGAATCCTGCATTTAATTGATCCCAGCCAACCCTATGCTGGTGACGAAGTGACGGCATTGGCACGCGGATTGAGTCGGGATTACTATGAGGTGACGGTGGCCGGGCCATTGCCGCCTTATTTTCGCCAGCGCCTGAGCCAACAGCAAGTCCGCTGGGTGAACCTGCCTCTGCCCGCCACCAGCTCACTGATTGGCTGTGGCCGAGCAGCCCGCCAGGTAAAACGACTGTTGGACAGCAAGCCCATTGATCTGATTCACGCCCATACCCTGCCTGCGACGCTCACCGCCCTGCTGGCGTGCCGGGGCCGCCAGATGCCGATTATGGCCACGCTGCATGAGGTGGACGGGTTAACTGACCAGGGTGGCGCCGGCTCGTGGGTCAGACGCAGGGTTATACAGTGGGCATTGACCCATTGTAGTTGCCTAATAGTCCATTCCCGCGCCGAACAGGCCCTGCTCCAATCGGCTTTTCCTCAAGTAGCCGAAGCCGCCGATGTGGTCTATCCCGTTGTCAGATCAACTGGCAGAGGCCGGCTGTACGATGTGGGGGCC